>CAXTSL010000078.1:0-15688 GCA_964246975.1 uncultured Sphingomonadaceae bacterium | reverse complement strand
GTTGCGGCTGGTGCTGACCGGCGGCCAGGGATCGGCCGAGGGCGACGTCACCGCGGCCATCACCGAACTGGGTCTGGCCGAACGCGTCGTGCGCACCGGCAGGGTCACCGACGCGGACCGCGACGGGCTCAGAGGGCATCGGCGATCCTCTCGGCCAGCCGCGCCGCAACCTCGGCCTTCGCCATTGTCGGCCAGGCGTCGATGCCGCCCGCCGTGACGAGATGCACGGCGTTGGCGTCGCCGCCCATGACGTCGCCCGACACGTCGTTGGCGACGATCCAGTCGGCCCCCTTGCGCGCCCGCTTGGCGACGGCGCGCGCGGTCACGTCGTGCGTCTCGGCGGCGAAACCGATCACCAGGTCCGGACGGCGCGGGCCGGGTGCCGCGAGGTCGGCCAGAATGTCGGGGTTGTCGATCAGTGTCAGGGTGCGCTGGGCGTCGGCCTTGGCGGTCTTTTGCGCCGCCGCCGCGACGCGCCAGTCGGCGACGGCGGCGACCAGTACCGCCACGTCGGCGGGCAGCGCCGCGTCGACCGCCGCCGCCATCTCGCGCGCGCTGACGACATCGACGCGCGTTACGCCCGGCGGCGTGGCGAGCGCCACCGGCCCCGCGACCAGCGTCACGCGCGCGCCCACGGCGGCACAGGCGGCGGCAATCGCGAAGCCCTGCTTGCCCGACGAGCGGTTGGCGAGATAGCGCACCGGGTCGATCGCCTCGTGCGTCGGTCCGGCGGTGACGAGGACATGCCGGCCCGAGAGCCGCTGGGGGAGAAGCTTGAGTGCGGCGGCGATCGCGGCGACAAGCGCGTCGACCGGCGGCAGGCGGCCGCGTCCGAACTCGCCGCACGCCATGACGCCCTCGTCGGGCTCGACGACCTGCACGCCGCGGGCGCGCAAGGTCGCGAGATTGGCGACCGTCGCCGGGTGCGACCACATCCGCACGTTCATCGCCGGGCACACCAGCACCGGAGTGTCGGTCGCGAGAAGCAGGGTCGTCGCGAGATCGTCGGCCAGCCCCGCCGCCATCTTCGCCAGCAGGTCGGCGGTGGCGGGGCAGACGACGATCAGGTCGGCGCTGCGGCTCAGCGCGATATGGCCCATCTCGGCCTCCTGCGTGACGCTGAACAGCGCTTCGTGGACGGGGCTTTCGGACAGTGCGGCAAGGCTCAGCGCGGTGACGAACTCGGCCCCGCCGCGCGTCAGCACCGGCGTCACCGCGCCGCCGCCGCGCCGCACCCCGCGCACCACGTCGAGCGCGCGATACGCCGCGATGCCGCCGCCGACGATCAGCAATATGCGCTTGCCGTGCATGGACGCGGGCTTAGCGCGACCGGCGGGGGGTGTCGATGCGGGGTCGGTTTACGCCGCGCCCGTGCGGGAAGGCTATTGCGGCGGCGTCTCCGGCTCGAAGGGCGGCGGCCGGTCGGCGTCGCCGCCGTCGTTGCCCTCGAAGACCCCGTCGACGGCATCGGTGGCGCGGTCAAGCGCATCCACCGCGACACCCGCGTCGCCAAGCACGTCGCCGATGCGGTCGATCAGCGTCGGTGGCGGCGGCGGCGCGCGCAGCAGGCCTTCGCGCTGCAGCGCCCCGGTCATGAATTTCTTCCACAGCCGCGCCGGCACCGTGCCGCCCACCACGCTGCCGCCCATCGGCGAGTTGTCGTCGTTGCCGACCCACACGCCGACCACCAGATCGCCCGCGAAGCCGATGAACAGCGCGTCGCGGTGGTTCTGCGTCGTGCCCGTCTTGCCATAGGTCGGGATCGGCAGCGTCGCGTCCTTGCCGGTGCCGCGCGCCACCGCCGACTGGAGCAGCCGCAGCATCGCCTCGCGCTCGGGCCAGGGGCGCAGCGAGCGGACCGCGCCTTGCAGGCTCGCGACGACACCGGGCGCGCGCGGGCTGGCGAGGCCGACGGGCTTGACCGGGTAGGTCCCCGCCGCGACCGCCGCATACGCCGCCGTCAGCTCGATCAGCGGCACCCCCGAGGTGCCGAGCGCCAGCCCCTCATAGTCGCTCAGCGGCGGCGTGATGCCCAGCGCGCGCGCCTGCGCGCGCACCGCAGCGACGCCGACCTGCTGCGTCAGCCGCACCGCGACCATGTTGCTCGACGCCGCGAACGCCGTGACGGCGGGGATCGGCCCGCGATACTTGTTCTCGTCGTTCCTGGGGGCCCAGTCGCCGATGACGATCGGCGTGTCGTCGACGATCGTCTCGGGCGTCAGGCCGTTGTGGAGTGCCGCGAGATAGACGAACAGCTTGAACGACGACCCCGGCTGGCGCAGCGCCTGCGTCGCGCGGTTGAAGGGCGTGCGGTCGTAGTCGGTGCCGCCGACCAGCGCGACGACGCGGCCATCGGGGCGCATCGCCACGAGCGCGGCCTGCGTGATGTTGAGCCCCTTGTGGCGCGCCAGCACGTCCTTCACCGCCGCTTCGGCGAGCTTCTGGAAGGCCGGATCGAGCGTCGTGCCGACGCGCACGTCGCCGTACTGTGCGGTATCGCTCGCGGCGCGCGCCTGCGGCAGCACCCAGTCGGCGAAATACGATCCCGTCGGCAGGCTCTTGCGGCCCGGCACGAAGCGCGCCGGGGCGACACGGCGCGCCTGTGCGGCGGTCAGCGCGCCGTTCTCGACCATCGCCTGCAGCACGACGCGTTCTCGCGCTTGCGCGCGGGCAAGATGCCGCGAGGGTGCAAGCGACGACGGGGCCTTGACCAGCCCCGCGAGCATCGCTGCCTGGCCGACGGTCAGCTCGCCGGGTGAGCGATTGAAATAGGTCCGCGCGGCGGCGCGCATGCCGTAGGCCCCTTCGCCGAAATACACGCTCGACAGATAGCGCGACAGGATCTCGTCCTTGGTCAGCCGCGATTCGAGGTAGAAGGCGATGATCACCTCCTGCAGCTTGCGCTTGAGCGTCCGCTCCGAGCCGAGGAAGCTGGTCTTCGCCAATTGCTGCGTCAGCGTCGAGCCGCCCTGCGACACGCCGCCCGCCTGCGCGTTCCTGAACAGCGCGCGCGCGATGCCCTGCGGGTCGATGCCCCAGTGCGAATAAAAGCGCCGGTCCTCGATGGCGATCAGCGCGGCGGGCACGTATTTCGGCAGTTCGGCGATGCTGACCGGTGGCTCCTTGTAATTGCCGCGCCGCGCGATCGGCGTACCGGCGGCGTCGAGCAGCACGAAGCTCGGCTCCTTGAGCGGCTCGAGCGCGCGCCCCAGCGGCGCGGTATAGACGAGCCAGCCGAGCAATAGCGCGAGGCCAAGGATCAGCAGTCCGAGCAGCGCGGCCCAATGCCGCCGCACGAACCCCCGCTGCGCGCGACGCTCTGCCGCCGCCTCCTCGGGTGTCGGCGGAATGGCGAGATCGTCCCACGCGGTACTCATCGGCGGGGTCCGAGTAAAATTTCGCCGGAATGACGGAAGGCGGGCATTACGCCCGCTCCCGCGTTGCGGTGAAGCGCAACCCCGTCTCGCGCTGCGCGGTATAATTCAGCTCCCACGTATCGCGCGCCATGAACACCGGCGCGCCGTCGCGGTCTTCGGCGATCGCGCCGCGATGCGCGTCGATGAAGCTCTGCAGCGCCTTGGGCTCGTCGGCGGCGATCCAGCGCGCGGTGTCGAACGGCGACGCCTCGATCCCCGCGTCGACCTTGTACTCGGCGTCGAGGCGCGAGATCAGCACTTCGAGCTGCAGTTGCCCGACGACGCCGACGATCCACTGCGCGCCGATCAGCGGGCGGAACAGCTGCGTCACCCCCTCCTCGGCCATGTCGGTCAGCGCGGTGCGCAGCTGTTTCGACTTGGTCGGGTCGCCGAGGCGAACGCGGCGCAGGATCTCGGGCGCGAAGTTCGGAATGCCGGTGAAGGTGACGTTGTCGCCCTCGACGAGGCTGTCGCCGACCCGCAGCACGCCGTGGTTGGGGATGCCGATGATGTCGCCGGGGAACGCCTCCTCGGCAAGTTCGCGGTCTTGCGCGAAGAAGAAGATCGGCGAATTGATCGCGATCGCCTTGCCTGTCGAGACCTGGCGCAGCTTCATGCCGCGGCGGAACTTGCCCGAACAGACGCGCATGAAGGCGATGCGGTCGCGGTGCTGCGGGTTCATGTTGGCCTGCACCTTGAACACGAAGCCCGTTACGTCGGAACGGTCGGGCGTGACGGCCGAAGGCAACGCCGGTTGCGTGCGCGGCGGCGGCGCGTATTCGGCGAGCGCCTCGATCAGCGCCTCGACACCGAAGTCCTTGAGCGCCGAGCCGAAGATCACCGGGGTCAGCGCCCCCGCGCGGTAGAGCTCGGGATCGAGCGTCGCATAGCCGCCGAGCGCAAGTTCGGCCTGCTCGCGCAACAGCGCCGCACCCTCGTCGCCCGCCAGCGCATCGAGGCGCGGGTCGTCGACGCCGCTCAGCTGCTCGACCGGCCCCGCCGTGCGCGTGTCGGTGCCGTCGGGGCGCTGCAGCCGGTGGCGGCGCAGGTCCCACAGGCCGCGAAACGTTCCGCCCTGCCCGACCGGCCAGTTGAGCGGTGCGACATCCAACGCCAGCACGTCAGCGATCTCGTCGAGCAGCGCAAACGGATCGCGCCCCTCGCGGTCGACCTTGTTGATGAAGGTGATGATCGGCACGTCGCGCAGACGGCACATGACCATGACGGCGGAGTCGACGGCGGTGAGCGTGCGGTAGGTGTCCTCGCTGAAGTCCTCGTGGCCCGGCGTGTCGAGCAGGTTGTAGGTCACGCTACCGCGCTCGAAGGTCATCACCGACGAGGTGACGCTGATGCCGCGCTGCTGCTCGATCTTCATCCAGTCCGAGCGCGCGCGACGGTTCTGCCCGCGCGCCTTGACCTCGCCCGCGAGATGGATCGCGCCGCCGAACAGCAGCAATTTCTCGGTCAGGGTCGTCTTGCCCGCGTCGGGGTGCGAGATGATCGCGAAGGTGCGGCGCGCGTTCGGCGCGGGAGTGGCCATGGCGCGCTATGTGGCGGGGTTGGCGCGCGACGGCAAGGAATACCCAATCCCGTCGTGGCCCGCTGAAAACTGTCGGAATACTTTACAGTTCGTTTATGACGCGGCTCGCTGCCGATATAGTTTACAATAAGTTAATATACTGGCATGTTTCTTGCTTGACGTTTTCTGCCGAACCCCTTGGCCTGAAAGGACACCGCCATGATCGCTCGTCTGGGTTACACCCTGGCTGCCGCCGCATCGATCGCCGCTGCTTCCGCCGGCGCGGTCGTCGTCGACATCGACTCGCTGGCCAATTTCAATACCGCCAATGCCGTGCCGGTGCTGCTGGCCGCCGGTACCTATACCGTGACGCCGATCAGCGGCACCTATACCGCCTTCAACCGCTTCAGCACCGTCTCGGGCTGCGACGGGCTCGGCGAACATTGCGCGACAGGCTGGGAACACAGCTATTTCATCACCATCGGCAGCACGACGACCGGCTATGGCCAGGGCAACGGCAATGGCGGCATCGGGCCGATCACACCGGGCAATGCCTATTACGCGAGCGCCGCGCAGGCCTTCGCGGCGGCCTCGGGTGCGAGCTTCACGCTGGCCAGCGCGACGACGGTCGGCTTCTCGATCTTCGACGACAATATCCCCGACAATCTCGGCGGCATTTCGCTCAACGTGACGCCGGCGGTCCCCGAACCGGCGACGTGGGCGCTGCTGATCGGCGGCTTCGCCATGGTTGGCGTTGCGGGACGGCGGCGTCGGACGGTTGCGGCGTAAAGCTCTGCCCCCTCCCTGTGCCCGATTCGCCGAATAGCGCACCGGGCAGGGGGGTTAGACCGGGCGCAGTTCCTTCGCCTTGATCTCCCAGCTCTGTCCTTTCCTCAGCAGCGCGTTGAAGTCCGCCACCTTGTCGCCGACGACGCGTTCGCGCTGCGCCTCGACCGCCACCTCGAAGCTGGTGGCGGGATCGCAGTAGAGCACGCCGAGCGCCATCGGGAACGGGCCGAAGGGCATGTCGATGAGGAACTGCGCCTGGACGCGGTTGGTCTCGTCGTGGACAACGACTTCGGCGAGCGTCTCGGGGGTCACGTCGATGACCTCGAGCTCGATCGTCTCGTGGTTAAGCTTCAAGCCCTTTGTGCTGCCCGCAAACAGCAGCGGCTGCCCGTGGACCGCCCATAGCTGGTTGTCGGCGGCGTTCTTCTTCTCGGTGAAGGCGGCGAAGACGTCGGCGTTGTAGACGATGCAGTTCTGGAAGATTTCGACGAAGCTCGTGCCCTTGTGCGCGTGCGCGCGCTTGAGCACCTCGGGCATCGTCTTCTGCGCGGTGTCGATCGTCCGCGCGACGAAGCGCGCGCCCGCTCCCATCGCGAAGGCGCACGGATGCAGCGGCCGCTCGACCGACCCGAACGGCGTCGTCGGCGAGCGCGTGCCGGTGCGCGAGGTCGGCGAATACTGCCCCTTGGTCAGCCCGTAGATCTCGTTGTTGAACAGCAGCAACTGCACGTCGAGGTTGCGGCGCAGCAGATGGAGCAAATGGTTGCCGCCGATGCTAAGGCCGTCGCCGTCGCCCGTCACGATCCACACGTCGAGGTCGGGGTTCGCCAGCTTTATCCCCGTCGCGACCGCAGGCGCGCGCCCGTGGATCGTGTGGAAGCCGTAGGTCTCCATGTAATAGGGAAAGCGCGACGAACATCCGATGCCGCTGACGAACACGGTGTTCTCACGCGCGCGGCCCAGGTCGGGCATCGTCCGCTGCACAGCTTTCAGGATCGCGTAATCCCCGCACCCGGGGCACCAGCGCACCTCCTGATCGGTCGCCCAATCGTCGGGGCGTGTGGCGGGGAGGGGGATGGGAGTCATGGCGTTCATGGGCAGGCTTTCAGGCGGATTGCTTGCGGCGCGCGAGTTCACGGCGGGTCGCCTCGGCGATGAAGGCGCGGCGGTCACTGGCGACGCGGTCGACCGCGTGCACGAGATCGCTATCCACCGGGACGGCAACGGTGGACGGCTCGGGGACATCGACCGTAACCGCCAGCAGGGAATGCCATCGCTCATCGTCAGGAAGCGAGTCGCCGGACGCTGCCCAATCGCGCTCGATGTCCGCTATCGACCACTCGGTCGCCGGGGGCACGACCTCCCCATGTTCGGCCATGCATTCGACCTGCAACTGCAAGCCTTCGCGCGCCATATGCGCCAATTCCGTCAGCGTGTCGCCGGCGGTGATAACGCCCGGAACATCGGGGAAGTGGATGCCAAAGCTGCCGCCGCCTTCAATTACGGCCCCAAGGTAAGTTCGCCGCATCAACGCCTCCTCAGTGGCACGCCCGATGCCCGCTCATAGCCTGTCAGCGTGCCGAGCTTTACGTCGCGCTGCGGGTGGACGACCGATACCCCGCGCTTGAGTTCGCCGTTCCAATACCAGTGGTGGCTGCCGTTGCTTCTTATGCGCTTGAACCCGGCTGACTCCAAGGCGCGGATGACCTCGCGGCTGTTCAACCCAGCATCCCCTCGATCGCCGCCTCGATCTCGGTGATCTTGAAGGGGTGCCCGCTGACCTTGTTGAGCGGCTTGCAGTCGATCAGATACTGGTCGCGCAGCACGGTCTTGAGCTGCCCCGTATTCATTTCGGGCACCAGCACCAGCTCGTAACCCCGCAGCAGTTCGCCCAAATTCGCGGGCAGCGGCCAGATGTTGCGGATGTGGATGTGGCTGACGTCGAGGCCCTTCAGCCGCGCGCGCTGGACGCCCTTGCGGATCGCGCCGTAGGTCGAGCCCCAGCCGACGACGGCGAGCTTCCCGCGCGAGTTGCCGATCTCGGGGGCTTGCTCAGGGATGAAGCGCGCGATGCCGTCGATCTTGGCCTTGCGCAGGTCGGTCATCGCCTGGTGGTTGGCGGGTTCGTAGTTGATGTGGCCGGTGCCGATGGCCTTTTCGATACCGCCGATGCGGTGCATCATGCCGGGCGTGCCGGGGCGGATCCACGGGCGGCGCAGTGTCGCGGGGTCGCGGCTGTACGGCATGACCTTCCCGTCGGCATCGGGCGCGTCGGCGAAATCGACCGGGAACGCCTCGAACTCGGCGCGGTCGGGGACGCGCCACGGCTCGGCGGCGTTGGCGATATAGCCGTCGGTGAGGATCATCACCGGCGTCATGAACTGCGTCGCGATGCGGCACGCTTCGACCGCGACCTCGAAGCAGTCGCTGGGCGAGCGCGTCGCCAGCACGACGAGCGGCGCGTCGCCGTTGCGGCCATAGACCGCCTGGTACAGGTCGGACTGCTCGGTCTTGGTCGGCAACCCCGTCGATGGACCGCCGCGCTGCGAGTTGACGATGACCAGCGGCAGCTCGGTGATGATCGCCAGCCCCATCGCCTCGCCCTTCAAGGCAATGCCGGGGCCGCTCGACGACGTCACCCCCAATTGCCCGGCATAGCTCGCACCGATCGCCGAGCAGATCGCGGCGATCTCGTCCTCGGCCTGGAAGGTGGTGACGCCGAACTCCTTCAACCGCGCGAGATTGTGCAGGATCGGCGACGCGGGGGTGATCGGGTACGAGCCGAAGAACATCTCGAGCCCCGCCAGCTTCGCGCCCGCCACCAGCCCGAGCGCGAGCGATTCCCCGCCCGTCACGGTGCGGTAATAGCCCGGCTCGGCGACGGCGGCATCGACGTGGTATTGCTTGAGCGGCCCGCCGATTTCCGCCGTCTCGCCATAGGCATGGCCCGCGTTCAAGGCGGCGGCATTGGCCTGCGCCAGCACCGGGTTCTTCGAGAACTTGGCCGTCAGCCAGTCGATCAGCGGCTTCCTGTCACGGTCGAACATCCACAGCGCGAGGCCGAGCGTCCACATGTTCTTGCAGCGCAGCGCCTCCTTGTTGCCCAGCCCGAAGGGTTTGACCGCCATCAGCGTCTGCGCGCTGATGTCGAAGGCGAGGATCTGCCACCTGGCGAGGCTGCCGTCCTCGAGCGGATTGACCGCGTAGCCCGCCTTGGCGAGGTTGCGCGCCCCGAACTCGCCGGTGTCGATGATCGCCAGCCCGCCCTGCTTCAACGCGCTGATATTGGTCTTAAGTGCTGCCGGGTTCATCGCCACCAGCACGTCGGGCTCGTCGCCCGCCGTCTCGATGTCGACCGAGCCGAAGTTGATCTGGAACGCCGAGACGCCGAAGGTCGTCCCCTGCGGCGCGCGGATTTCGGCGGGGAAGTCGGGGAAGGTGGCGAAATCGTTGCCGCTCAGCGCCGACGACAGGGTGAACTGGCCACCGGTGAGCTGCATCCCGTCGCCGCTATCCCCGGCGAAGCGGACGACCACCGCCTCGGCCTCGGCGGCACGCCCGTTCTGGGTTTCGAAAACGTCGCTGAACGCCGTCGCCATGCATGCTTCCCAAGGAGCTTTGTTGGCCGTCGCTTTACGCGCCGGTCAACGGGCGGGCAAAGTAGTTTTTATGACGGCGGGGCAAGCGTCGGCGGAAAGCGCGCGGCGGCGGCCGCCATCGCGACAATACTGCGCGCGTGGCGCGCCGCCACCTCGGCCTTGTCGGCTCCGTAGCCGCCGCCGGGCGTCGACGCGACGGGAATGCCACGCGAACGGCATTGCGCGACGACATAGGCGTCGCGGCGCGCAAGGCCCGCATCGCTCAGCGCCAGCCGCCCGAGCCGGTCGTCGGCGTGCGGATCGACTCCCGCCTGATACAGCACGAACTGCGGCGTGTGGGCGTCGAGCAGCGCGGGCAGTTCGTCTGCCAGCAGACCAAGATAGGCGTCGTCGCCCATGCCGTCGGGCAGTTCGACATCGCGCGTCGAGCGCGCTTTGCGAACGGGGAAGTTCTTCGCGGCGTGCATCGAGAAGGTCACGACGCGCGGCTCGCGCACGAAGATTTCCGCGGTGCCGTCGCCTTGGTGGACGTCGAGGTCGACGATCATCAGCCGCTCGACCGCGCCTTCGGCCAGCAGCCGCGCGCCCGCGACGCCGAGGTCGTTGAAGACGCAATAGCCCGCGCCCCCCGACGGCAGCGCATGGTGGCTGCCCCCCGCGCTGTTCGCCGCGTAGCCGTGCCGCAGCGCGAGGTGCGCCGCGAGCCACGTCCCGCCGCTGACCAGCCGCGCGCGCCGCGCGATGCGCGGGGTGACCGGAAAGCCGATCCGACGCTCGACGGCCTTGTCGAGCGTCCCGTCGAATACGGCGGCGACATAGGCCGGGTCGTGCACGGCTTCGAGCCGATCGAGCGGCATCGCGTCGGGGGTGTGCACCTCGAATACCGCGCCCATCGCGTCCAGCGCCCGCATCAGCAGCGCGTATTTGTCCATCGGAAAACTATGTCCCGGCGGCAGCGGCGCGACATAGTCGGGATGGTGGACGAGCGAGAAGGTCATGGGTCGCCGCTATGGCGTCGCGACAGGGGGTTGTCCAAGCGCGCAGTCCGCCCACGCAATCCCCGCGACTGACGCGATCGAGCCAAGCAAGAACGCCCTCCAACGCTCGGCGGCAAGCCCTTCGGACGCGATAGTGAGCGCGGCGTCGCGCTCAGCGCTGCGCGGACTGCGGCTCGACGGGGGCAGCGGCGGAACTGACGGGCGCGGCACCGATCGCGACGGGCACCTGCGAGCAGGTCTTCTGCTTGCGGATCAAGCCGCCAGTAAACGCCTGCACGGTGCAGACGCGGCGTGTCGCAGGCTTGGCGGGTTCGGTCTTGACGACTGTCGGCGGCGTGGACGTGGGCGTGGGCGAGGTCGGCGTCGTGTCCTGGGCCGCGACCGCTGTAGCAGCGAGCAGCAGCGCCGCCGCGAGAATCATCTTCATCGTCAAAGTCCAGGCATCCTCTTGCGATTCGGAGCGCGACTTAGGAAATTCCGCGCGAGCACAAAAGCCGCTTTTTCGCGATGAGCCTCGAGCGCGCAGTTCCGCGCGCTGCGCTGGCGGGAACGACCCCGCGCCTCGCGCACGCTGCGTCGCCCGCGAATCAGCTGACGCAGATCGGCTAGCGATTATACGGATCGTACACGCGCTCGCGGCGATCGTTGTAGTAATAGCGGCGCTCGCGGTCGCGGCGATCATAGTAATAGCGGCGGCCGTCGCGATCTTCGTAGCGGTTGTCGTCGTTGATCGCGCCGACGATCGCGCCGCCCGCCGCGCCGATCGCGGCCCCGGCGAGCGGATCGCCCGCGATCGCGCCGACGATGGCACCGCCCGCCGCGCCGATGGCGGCACCGCGCCCGGTGCTGTTGAGGCGCTGCTCGCCATAGCGATTGGTCTCGCACGCGGTCAGCGTCGTTGCGGCGAGCAAGGCGGCAATCACGATTCTGGGGGCGGTCATGGCGGGCTCCGGAGGTTCGTTACGCTCGTCCTAACGGTCGACCGTGCGACCGGTTCCTAGACCCACCCGTCGAGCACCTGGTCGGGCGGACGGTGGCCATCGGCCCAACTCTGGATATTGGCGATGACCTTGTCGCCCATCGCCTGCTGCCCCTCGAAGGTCGCCGAGCCCATGTGCGGCAGCAGCACGACATTGGGCAGGTCGTAGAGCGCGGGGGTGATCTGCGGCTCGGCCTCGAAGACGTCGAGCCCCGCGCCCGCCAGCGCGCCCGCCGCGAGCGCCGCCGCGAGCGCGCCTTCGTCGACGATATCGCCGCGCGCGGCGTTGATCAGATAGGCATCGGGCTTCATGCACGCCAGCGCAGCGGCGTCGATCAGCCGGTGCGTCGCCTGCGTGTGCGGACAGTTGAGGCTGACGATGTCGACGACGCCGAGCATGGCGTGGAGGTCGGGGTGCCACGTCGCGCCGAGTGCCGCCTCGACGCTCGGGGGCAGGCGGCGGCGGTTGTTGTAGTGGATGCTCAGGCCGAACGCGGCGGCGCGCGTCGCCACCGCCTGCCCGATGCGCCCCATGCCGACGATGCCGAGCGCCTTGCCGCGCACGCGGTGGCCCAGCATGCCGGTCGGTGCCCAGCCCGTCCAGCCACCGGCGCGCACCAGCTTCTCGCCTTCCGCCAGCCGCCGGGGCACCGACAGGATCAGCGCCAGTACGAGTTCGGCGGTGTCGTCGGTCAGCACGCCCGGCGTGTTGGTGACGACGATATTCCTCGCCCGCGCGGCGCGCAGGTCGATGTGGTCGACGCCGGCACCAAAATTGGCGATGAGCTTGAGGTCCGGCCCGGCGGCGGCGATGACGGCGGCGTCGACATGATCGGTGACGGTCGGCACGAACACCCGGCACGCCGCGATCGCCGCGCGCAAGCCATCGGCATCGAGCGGCACGTCGTCGGCGTTAAAGCCGGTGTCGAACAGCTCGCCCAGCCGCGCCTCGACGGCGGCGGGCAGGCGGCGCGTGACGCGTACGACGGGGCGGGGCCGGTTGGGCATCGGGCACAATCGCTAGTCCCGCGCCTCGCACCGCGCAAGCGCTGTCCCCGGCGCGCCGGCTGCGCTACACGCCCGCGGATGCGCCTGCCCGTCCTCGCCCTGCTGCTGACCCTTGCCGCGCCCGTCGCGGCGCAGTCGGCCCCCCTCGCCCCCAACCCCCCCATCGAGCGCGACGACGGCACGTCGGGGCTGACGATCCCGCGCTTCGTGTCGCTCAAGGCGGGCCGCGCCTATGTCCGCGCCGGCCCCGGCGACCAGTACCCGGTGCAGTTCGTCTATGTCCGCAAGGGCCTGCCGGTCGAGGTCGTCAAGGAATATCAGATCTGGCGGCAGGTCCGCGACGACAGCGGCGGCACCGGCTGGATCAACAAGAGCCTGCTGAGCGGCGAGCGCACCGCCATCGTGACGCGGACGGTGCGCACGCTGTATGCCCGCGCCGACCTTGCGGCACCGCCGGTGTGGCGCATCGCGCCGGGGGCGGTGGTGTCGCTGGTGCTGTGCGACGGCGCCTGGTGCCGCGTCGCGCGCGATGGCAAGGGCGGCTACATGCTGCGCGCGCAGCTGTGGGGCACATATCAGAACGAGCGCATCGAGGGGTGAATCAATGGCCCGTATCAACTTTGTCGAACTGCCGGCGGCGGACATCGCTGCGGCGAAGGCGTTCTACATGCAGGCGTTCGGGTGGACGCTGACCGCGTGGGGCGATAATTATGCCGCGACGACGACCGGCGACGTGGACCTGGGACTGCAGGGCGACATGGCCGAAGCGGTCAAACAGCCGTTGCCGGTGATCGACGTGCCAGACCTCGACGCGACCTTGGCGGCGGTCGCGGCGGCGGGTGGGCGCATCGTCGAGCCGATCTTCGCGTTTCCGGGCGGCAGGCGCTTCCACTTCGTCGACCCGAATGGCAACGAACTTGCGGCAGTCACGGCGGACTGAGCGGCGGCGTCCACGCGGGTTCGTCGGCGAAGGCGATCGCCGGGCGGAGGTGCGGCAGCGGCGTCGAGCGGTCGATGGCCTCGGCGACGCCGGGCGCGGCGAAGGCTTCGGCGAAGTCCTGGACGGGGGCGAACGCCACATCGCGGCCCTCGAACCACGCCTCCCAATCGGCACGATCGCGCGTCAGGAAGGTCGCGGCGAGAAACGCGCGCAAAGGCGCCTGCGCCGGCCCCGGCGGCGCGTCGCCGAGCGCGATAAGATCGGGGCGGCCGAGCGCGGTGAGCAGATTGGAAACGAACTTCGCCTCGCGCC
The DNA here is from genome assembly GCA_964246975.1 of uncultured Sphingomonadaceae bacterium. GTDB lineage: Bacteria > Pseudomonadota > Alphaproteobacteria > Sphingomonadales > Sphingomonadaceae > Glacieibacterium. Next base: position 2,128 of record CAXTSL010000078.1, on the reverse strand, counting down.
CCGCCAGCACGACGTGCCGCCCGTCGCGGCAGGCATAGACGTTGTAGAACGCCGCGCCGCCGAGCGAGCGCTGCGTCGCCGAGCATGGGGCCTCGCCGCCCGTCAGCGCACTGCCCGCGATATGCGCGCTCCACGGCAACAGGCTGCCGAGCATCGAGATTTCGATCCGGTCGCCCTGCCCGGTGCGCTCGCGCGCCCAGAGCGCCATCAGCACCGCCGACAGCCCGGTCAGCCCGGCGGCCATGTCGGCGGCGGGGACGCCGGGCACCACCGGCGTCCCGTCGGGGCCGTCGTTGACGCTGAGGAAGCCGCCGAGCGCCTGGACGCCGATGTCGTGTGCGGCGTGGTCGGCGAGCGGCCCGCTGCTGCCGAACGCCGAGATCGAGGCATAGACGATGCGCGGGTAGCGTCCCCGCACCGCGTCCGCGCCGAAGCCGAGCCGGTCGACGACGCCGGGGCGAAAGCCCTCGACGAAGACGTCGGCGTCGGCGATCAGCTTCCACAGCGCGGCGCGGCCTGCGTCGGACTTGAGGTCGAGGCGCACGCAGGTCTTGCCGCGATTGAGGTTGGCGAACCAGACGCTCGTGCCGTCCCCGTCTTCATTGGCGACGAACGGCTCCATCGCGCGCGCCGGGTCGCCGCCGGGGGGCTCGACCTTGATCACCTGCGCGCCCTGGTCGGCGAGCATCACCGTCAGCATCGGGCCGGGGAGGAACTGCGTCAGGTCGACGATTTTGAGGCCGGTCAGTTTGCTCATCTTCTTCCCCCTCCCCTCCCGGTGAGCCCTTGCGAACCGAGAGAGGGGAGGGTCGGGGTGGGGTGGGGTGCCACGCTATGGGTTTCCCTTTTGGGGAGACACCCCACCCCGACCCTCCCCTCTCTCCGCTGCGCGGGGAGGGGAGGGGGAAGACAGGGTCTAAACAATCTCAATCTCCATCCCCGCCGCCAGCCTCGGCAGCAACCCCAGCAAATCTACCCGCGTCAGCGCCACGCAGCCTTCGGTCGGCGCGCCGTCGGGCGGCGCGATGTGGAGGAAGATCGCACTGCCCGACCCCGCCGCCGGCGGTGCATCGTTATGGCCCAGCACGACGATCGCGTCATAGACCCCGTCGTCACGCCACAGCCGCTCGGCGGAGAAGGCGTGTGGATGGCTGACCGGGCGGTTGTACGCCGGATCGGCGGGATCGTCCGACCAGCCGTCGTCGGGACGCAGCCAGCGCCACGGCAGGCCGGTCGGGACGCCGACGCACGGGCGCAGCAATGCGGCGCGCAGCGGCCAGCGGCCCAGCGGCGTGGAACCGTCGCCCTCGCGCTTGTCGACGCTCGCGACCGCGCCGCCGCGCCCGATGACACAAGGCAGCGTCCGCCCGAAGGCGGCCAGCGTGCGCGCGGCGGTATCGACGACGAGGCTCACAGCAGATGCCCCGACCGGACGCGCTTGGTGTCGAGGTAATGCGCGTTGTGCGGGTTGGCGGGCATCGCGTGCGCGACGCGCTCGGTGACACGCACGCCGTTCGCCTCGAGCGCCGCGACCTTGTCGGGGTTGTTGGTCATCAGCCGGACGCTGCCGACGCCGAGCAGCCCGAGCATCGCGGCGGCCAGCTCGAAATCGCGCTCGTCGGCATCGAAGCCGAGGCGGAGGTTGGCGTCGACGGTGTCGAAGCCCTGGTCCTGGAGCGCATAGGCGCGAAGCTTGTTGATCAGCCCGATGCCGCGCCCTTCCTGCTGGAGATACAGCAGGATGCCGCCGCCCGCCGCCGCGATGGCGCTGACCGCGCCGCGCAGCTGCGGGCCGCAGTCGCATTTGAGGCTGCCCAGCACGTCGCCGGTGAGGCACGCCGAGTGCAGCCGCGTCAGCACCGGCGCGCCGAGCGCGGGGTCGCCGATCAGCAGCGCGAGATGCTCGGGGCCGCCCTCGGCGGGGCGGAAGGCGACGACTTCGGTGGCTTCGGCGCCGTCCAAGGGCAGGCGGGCGCGGGTGACGAGGCGGAGGCTGGCGGCGCGGGCGTAGGCGAGGACGGCGGCGGCGGGGACGGTGAGGGGGGCACTGCCACCCTCCCCTTGAGGGGAGGGTCGGAGAAACGCCGCAGGCGGCCCCGGGGTGGGGCTGGCTCCGAAATCCGTTGCG
>CAXTSL010000077.1:4206-15811 GCA_964246975.1 uncultured Sphingomonadaceae bacterium | reverse complement strand
AATCAATAGCCTTTGGGAATCCCTCGATTCACAAATCCTGTCCGATGCTCTAGCGGTCAGCGCAGCCACAGCCGCAGCAGCCCGCCGACCGCGGCGACACTGAGCACGCCCGCCGCCCATAGCGCGGCGAACCACGCCAGCCGCCGCGCCCACGGCCTCAATGATAGCCCTCGTGCCCGACCTTGCCGCGGAACACCCAGTACGCATAGGCCGAGTAGAGCAGGATCGCGGGGACCAGCACCGCCGTGCCGACGAGCATGAACATCTGGCTCTTGGCGGGCGCCGCAGCCTGCCAGATCGTGATCTTGCCGGGGATGAGATAGGGGAACATGCTCACCCCCAGCCCGATAAAGGCGAGCAGGAACAGCGCCAGCGCGAGCAGGAAGGGCGCGAGTTCGGCGCGCTTGACCAGCGAACGGAAGAACAGCAGCGCCGCCGTGCCCGCCAGCAGCGGGATCGGGCTGAGCAGATAGATGTTGGGCACGCTGAACCAGCGCTTATAGTATGCTCCTTCGAGGAACGGCGTCGCGGCGCTGACCGCCACCACGGCCACCGAGGTGGCGACGCCCAGGATCTTCGCGAGCGTGTACGCCCGGTCCTGCAACTCGCCCTCGGTGCGGTAGATCAGCCAGCAGGCGCCGAGCAGCGCATAGCCGACGACCACCGACGCGCCGCAGAGCAGGCTGAACGGCGACAGCCACTCCCACCACAGACCCGAATAGCTGCGCCCCTCGACCGACACGCCCTGCAGGATCGCGCCGAGCGCGACGCCCTGCATGAAGCTCGCGAGAATCGAGCCTGCGAAGAACGACCAGTCCCAGTGCCACTGGTATCGCTGCGCCGCACGCCAGCGGAACTCGAACGCGACGCCGCGAAACACGAGGCCAAGCAGCATTGCGATCAACGGCGCGTACAGCGCAGGCAGCACGATGGCATAAGCCAGCGGAAACGCCGCCATCAGCCCGCCGCCGCCGAGCACCAGCCAGGTCTCGTTGCCGTCCCAGACCGGCGCGACCGAATTCATCGTCGCGTCGCGCTGCCGCCCCTCGTCGAGCAGCGGAAACAGGATGCCGAGGCCGAGGTCGAACCCGTCCATCACGACATAGGCGAACACCGCAAACGCCAGGATGCCGGCCCAGACGACGGTCAAATCGAAGCTGAACCCCATGCTATTGCGCTAGTTGGGCCGAGGGGTGGACGGTCAGGCCGGGATCCTGGCCCGGTGCCGGGGTGATGCCTGCGGCGCGATGCGGCCCGCCCTCGACGATACCGGTCTCGCCCGGGTGCGGGGCGCTGGCGATCAGCCGCAGGATGAACCAGATGCCGACGCCGAAAACGACGAAATAGACGACGACGAACGACAGCAGCGACGCGGCCACCGCAGGCGCGCCGACCGGCGACAGCGAGTCGGCAGTGCGCAGCACGCCATAGACGGTGAAGGGCTGCCGCCCGCTCTCGGTCGTCGCCCAGCCCGCCAGCACCGCCACTATCCCCGACGGGCCCATCAACACGGCGGCGCGGTGCAGCCACGGCCAGTCGTACAGCGTGCCGCGCCACCGCGCGAGCAGGCTCCAGAGTCCGAGCCCAAGCATCGCGAAGCCGATTCCGACCATGATACGGAAAGTCCAAAAGACGATTCGCGCCGGCGGCCAGCGGTTGCGCGGGAAGGCGTCGAGGCCCTCCACCGCGGCGTCGAGGTCGTGCTTGAGGATCAGCGAGCCGAGCTTGGGGATTTCGACCGCATGGCGCATCTCGCCCGCAGCGTCGTCGGGAATGCCGAACAAGGTCAGCGGCGCACCGTGGGGGTAGGAGCGGTAGTTGCCCTCCATCGCGGCGATCTTGGCGGGCTGGTATGTCTGCGTGTTGAGACCGTGCTCGTCGCCTGCGAAAATCTGGATCGGCGCGACCAGCGCCGCCATCCACATCGCCATCGAGAACATGATCTTGGCACCCTCGGTGCGGTGGCCCGGCTCGCGTCGGCCCTTGAGCAGATGCCACGCCCCCGCCCCGCCGACGATCAGTGCGGTGGTCAGATACGCCGCCAGCACGACATGGATCAGGCGATACGGCATGGACGGGTTGAAGATCACCGCCCACCAGTCGGCGGGGACGAACTGGCCCTGCGCGTTGATCGCATAGCCCTGCGGCGTGTGCATCCAGCTGTTGACGACGACGATCCAGAACGCCGAAATCGCCGTCCCCGCCGCGACCATCAGCGTCGCGGCGAAGTGCAACCCCTTGCCGACGCGGTCCTTGCCGAACAGCATGACGCCGAGGAAGCCCGCCTCGAGGAAGAACGCGGTGAGCACTTCATAGGCCATCAGCGGCCCGATCACCGGCCCCGCCTTGTCCGAGAACTGCGCCCAGTTGGTGCCGAACTGGTACGACATCACGATGCCCGACACGACGCCCATGCCGAAGGCGATCGCGAAGATCTTGAGCCAGTATTTGTAGAGGTCGTCATAAACCGGCTTGCCCGTCGCCAGCGCCAGGCCCTCGAGCACCGCGAGATAGCTCGCCAGCCCGATCGACAGCGCCGGAAAGACGAAGTGGAACGAGATCGTGAACGCGAACTGCGCGCGCGCAAGGTCGAGGGCGGTGAAACCGGCGAACATGACGCGCTCCCTAGCACGCGGGCGCAGGTTTCGGGGCACGGTGATTTGCCGCGCGCGGCGCTAGACAGGAAATAGCCTTCAGGCTATAATAAAGCATGGCTTGGGTGGTGACGACTCACGACGAATTCGATTCCGAGTTCGATTCACTGCCGGTGCCGGTTCAAGAGCAATTGCTGGCTATGCTGGTGCTGCTGCGCGCGACCGGTCCGAGGTTGGGACGACCGCATGCCGACACGTTGTCGGGCTCGCGTCATGCCAACATGAAGGAGTTGCGGTTCGATGCCGACGGCGGGGCCTGGCGCGTCGCCTTTGCGTTCGATCCCCGGCGGCAGGCGATCATTCTCATTGCAGGCGACAAGAGCGGCGTCGCCCAGAAGCGCTTCTACAGCGCCCTGATCGCCAAAGCCGATCGCCGCTATGACGACCACCTTGCGACCTCCGCCTCGAATAAGGAGACCTGACATGGGACGGACGCTTGACGAACTGCTCGATGGCCTACCCGCCGACCGGCGGGCGCGGGTCGAGGCGCGCGGTGCCGCGCTGATCGCCGAGGTCGAGGGGCTGAAGGCCTTTCGCGTGCTCGCGGAACGCAGTCAGGAGCAGCTCGCCGCGAGTCTCGGCATCAAGCAGCCCTCGGTGCACAAGATCGAGAAGCAGACCGATCTTTATCTTTCGACGTTGCGCCGCTTCGTCGAGGCTGCTGGCGGCACGCTCGAACTTCGCGTCGAACTGCCCGGCAAGGGCGTGCTGCATCTGACCGGGGTTGGCGAATAGTCGCGCCCTTGCTCTCGCCCGCCACCCCCGGCATCACGCACGCCATGTCCATCGACCTCGCCATCGCGCGTGCCGCGACCCTGCTGCCGATCGCCGAGGTCGCCGCCCGCGCGGGTATTCCCGCCGATGCGCTCGAACCCTACGGCAAGCATATCGCCAAGCTGACGCAGCCGTTTGTCGACACCCTGTGCACGCGCCCGCCCGGCAAGCTCGTCCTCGTCACCGCGATCAACCCGACGCCTGCGGGCGAGGGCAAGACGACGACGACCATCGGGCTCGGCGACGCGCTCAACCGCATCGGGCGGCGCACGGTCATCGCGCTGCGCGAGCCCTCGCTCGGGCCGGTGTTCGGGCGCAAGGGCGGCGCGACGGGCGGCGGCTATGCGCAGGTCGTGCCGATGGAGCGCATCAACCTGCACTTCACCGGCGACTTCCACGCGATCACCTCGGCACACAATCTGCTTGCGGCGATCGTCGACAACCAGCTCTACTGGGGCGGCGGCGCGGGGCTCGATGCACGCCGCGTGACGTGGCGGCGCGTGGTCGATATGAACGACCGTGCGCTGCGGCGCATCGTCGTCGGGCTCGGCGACGGCAAGAACGGGCCGCCGCGCGACAGCGGCTTCGACATCACCGTGGCGAGCGAGGTCATGGCGGTGCTGTGTCTCGCCGACGGGCCCGCCGACCTGGTGGCGCGGCTGGGGCGGATCGTCGTCGGGCGCAACGCGGCGGGGCACGCGGTGACCGCAGGCGATGTCGAGGCAGCAGGCGCGATGGCGGCACTGCTCGCGGAAGCGGTGCAGCCCAATCTCGTCCAGACACTCGGCGGCTCGCCCGCGCTGATCCACGGCGGACCTTTCGCTAATATCGCGCACGGCTGCAACTCGGTGATCGCGACGCGCGCCGCGCTGGCGCTGGGCGAGTTCGCCGTCACCGAAGCGGGCTTCGGGGCCGATCTGGGGGCCGAGAAGTTCCTGAATATCAAGTGCCGGTCGAGCGGTCTTGCCCCCGCCTGCGCGGTCGTCGTCGCGACGGTGCGCGCACTCAAGATGCACGGCGGCGTCGCCAAGCACGTGCTCGGCGGCGAGGATGTGGCGGCGGTGACGCGCGGCTTCGCCAATCTCGAGCGTCATATCGAGAACCTGCGCACCTTCGGCCTGCCCGTCGTCGTCGCGGTCAACGCCTTCGCCGGCGACACGGCGGCCGAGCAGGCGGCGGTCGTCGACTTGTGCGCCGACGTCGGTGTCGCGGCCCAAATCTGCACGCACTGGGCCGACGGCGGCGCGGGGGCGGAGGGGCTGGCGCATGCCGTCGCCGCCGCCGCCGATTCCAATGCCGATCCGGCGGGCAACCTCCGGCTGCTCTATCCCGACGCGATGCCGCTCGCCGACAAGATCCGGACCGTCGCGCGGACGATCTACCGCGCCGCCGATGTCGTCATCGCCCCGGCCGCGCTCAAGGACCTCGCGCGCTTCGCGGCCGAGGGCGCGGGCGGCTTACCGGTGTGCATGGCGAAGACACCCTATTCGTTCACCGCCGACGAGCATCGCCCCGGCGCGCCGCACGGCGTCACGCTGCCCGTCGACGAGGTCCGGTTATCGGCGGGGGCGGGGTTCGTCGTCGCGCTGTGCGGCGCGGTCAACACCATGCCCGGCCTGCCGCGCGCCCCTGCGGCAGCGCACATCCGGCTCGGCGACGACGGGCGGATCGAGGGCTTGTCATGAGACTTGCGACGCTGGCGCTGCTGCTCGCTGCCGCGCCCGCCGGGGCAGCCGACCTGCGCGAACTCTGCGCCGACCGGCCGGGGCTCGGCACGCCGCCGTGCGTCGTCGACGCGGGCCATGTTCTCGTCGAAGCCGGGCTGGCCTACGGCCACGACCGCAACCGCGACAGCATCGACAGCGAGCAGGACTATGGCGAACTCAACGTCCGCTTGGGCGTGACCCGCCGCGCCGAGGCCTTCGTCGGCTGGACCGCGCACACGCGGCTGCGCAGCCGCGACCGCCTGAGCGGAGCCGTGGCGCGCGCGCGCGGCAGCGGCGATCTGCTGTTCGGGGCCAAGCTTGCGCTGACCGATCCCGATGCCGAAGGCGGCGTCGCGGTCGCGGTGCAGGCCTTCGCGACAGCGCCGACGGGGAAGGTCGACATCGGCGAGGACGGCTGGACGCAAGGCCTCATCGTCCCCATCCAGTTCGATCTTGGCGACTGGGAAATCGAACTGTCGCCCGAGGTCGACCGCCTGCCCGACAGCGGCGGCGGCGGGCATCATGCGGTCTATACTAGCGTCGTCGGCTTCGGCCACAAGCTCGGGCCGCTCGACGCTCAGGTCGAACTCTACGCCAGCCGCGACGACGATCCCGGCAACCGCACGACGCAGGCGATCGCTGCCTTCAACCTCGCGCTGCCCGTCGGCGACAACCTCCAGTTCGACGCCGAGGCCGACGCCGGACTGACGCGCGCGACGCCCGATATCCGCATCGCGGTCGGCGTCGCGCGGCGTTTCTGACGCGCTATCTGAGCGCCGCCGCCAGCCCCGGCGCGTATTCGGCCCCGTACGGCACTTTCGCCGACGATGCCGTCACCGCCTTGCCGATCGGTTCGGCGCGCCCGCCGAGGCAGCTCCCGAGGAAGTTTTCGGCCACCGCCCAGAAGGCGATGCTGTTCGCCGGCTTGGCAAAACCGTGCCCCTCGTCGGGGAACAGCACATAAGTGACGGGGATATTCTTCGCCTTCATCGCGGCGACGATCGTGTCGCTTTCGGCGACGTTGACGCGCGGATCGTTGGCCCCCTGCCCGATCAGCAGCGGGCGGACGATCTTGTCGGCCGAAAACAGCGGCGAGCGTTCGCGCAGCAAGGCCTTGCCCGCCTCGGTCGTCGGATCGCCCATGCGGCTGTAGAGCTGACGCTTGAAGCTCTCCCAATACGGCGGGATCGTGCCGAGCAGCGTGAAGAGGTTCGACGGACCGACGATATCGACCCCGCAGGCGAAGGTCGTCGGGGTGAACGCCAGCCCCGCCAGCGTCGCATAGCCGCCGTACGAGCCGCCCATGATCGCCACCTTGTCGGCGGTCGTGACGCCCTGCGCGACCGCCCAGCCGACCGCGTCGAGCAAATCGTCGTGCGCCTTGCGCCCCCATTGCAGATTGCCCGCCGCGAGGAACTTCTTGCCGAACCCGGTCGACGCGCGGAAGTTGACCGACAGCACCGCATAGCCGCGGTTCGCCAGCCATTGATGGATCGCGCTATAGCCATAGCTGTCGCGCGCCCATGGTCCGCCATGGACGAGCAGCACCATCGGCACCGGCCTGTCGGGGCGACCGTCGCCGTCGGCATCGCTGCCCGGCGGCAGGCTGAGATACGACACCAGCGTCAAACCGTCGCGCGCCCTGATCTCGCGCGCGTGCATCGCGACGAGCGGCGCGCCCGTCAGCTCGGGGCGTCCGACGAACATCGGCGTCAGCCGGCGCGCCCGGCGGTCGTACAGCCACGTCGCGACGGGTGCGGTGACGGGATCGACGGTCACCGTCCAGCGGTCGTCGGCGTCGGTGCGCGACGTCACCGACACATCGCCCTTGAGCTCGCGCCGCAGGAAATCGAGGTCGCCCTTGACCGCCGGATCGACCGCTACCCAGTCGTTGCGGAGATAGTCGACGCCATAGGCCTCGACCCGCCCGGTGCGCGGGTTGGTCAGTGTCGCGCCGATGTCGGCGCGCGCATCCTCGGCAAGGACGCGCGTCGCGCCGCTCGCCCAGTCCTGCGCGAGCAGCGCGGCGGTGTCGCGCCCGCGCGCGTCGATCCAGTACAGGGTCTTGCCGTCGCTGGTGAAACCGAGCGGCTGCGTCGTCTGCGAATCGTCGAGGCCGATGGTCGAGAACGGCATCGCGGCGATCTTGCCGTCGTCGATGCGGAAGAACTCCTGCCCGCCGTCGGCGGTCGGGCGCGAGGCGACGCGCAGCGTCAGCGTGTCGTCGGCGATGAAGCCGCCATAGCCGTCGTTCCGCATGACCAGCGTCAGCCTGCCGGTCTTGAGATCGAGGCTGTGGACATCGTGCCACTTCGGATCGCGGTTGTTGAGGCCGATCAGGATGCGGTCCTTGATCGTCGTACTCGACGCGACGATCTCGGCGCGCGCCTTGTCGAACGGCGTCAGCGTCGTCTGCCTGGCCGTGACGATATCGACGCCGTAGAGCTTGAAATTCTCGTCGCCGCCCTTGTCGTTGATATAGAGCAGCGATTTCGAGTCCGGAGCCCAGAAATACTGGCGGATCGGGCGCTCCTTGCCACTCGTCATGGCGCGCGCCTTCGCGGGATCGGCGACCGGGGCGACCCACAGGTTGAGGACGCCGTCGACCGGCGCGGTCCATGACAGCCACTTGCCATCGGGGCTGATGCGGCCCTGCGCCTTGGTCGGATTGCCGAACAGCTTGGTGCGCTCGATCAGCGGGACTATTAGCGGGTCCGCCGTCGCCGAGGCAGTGGCAACGACGACGGCGGCGAGCAGCAACAGGCGGCGCATGGTCTTGTCTCCGGCTTCGATGCCGGAACGATTGCCATGCGTCGCCCGCTGCCTGCAAGCTATTCCGCCGCCTGTTTCTCGCTGTTCGGCTGCGCCATGTCGCGGTGCATCTTGGCCAGCACCGGATCGGGCAGGAGGTTGGTCATCAGCGCCTGCAGCTTGTTCTTGAAGCCCGCGACGACATGGTCGTCGTCGCTCATCAGCGCGTCGTAGCCGAGCTTGGCCACCTCGTCGGCGGGCATCTTCTTGCCCTGCCCAACCTTGGTGTCGTCCATTTCGGCGCGGTGGAAGAAGTTGGTGTCGGTCGCGCCGGGCATCAGCACCGTGACGACGACGCCCTGCTCCTTAAGCTCCTCGCGGATCGCCTCGCCCCAGCTGTCGAGGAAAGCCTTGGTGCCGTTGTAGACCGACTGGAAGCTGCCCGGCATCAGCCCGGCGATCGAGCCGGTGATCAGGATGCGCCCCTTGCCGCGCGTCGCCATCGCCTTGGCGACGTGCTTGACAAGGTGGACCTGGCTGCTGACGTTGACCGCGATCATGTCGAGTTCGGTGTCGAGATCGGTTTCGGTGAACCGCCCGCCCAGCCCGAAGCCGGCGTTCGCGCACAGCACGTCGATGTCGCGCCCCTGCACGCTGGCGATCAGCGTATGGATCGCGGCCCGCTCGCGCAGGTCGGCGACGCACGCCTGGACTTGCGTGCCGTTCGCCTGCAGCGACTGCGCGGCGGCTTCGAGGCCGCCCGCATCCTCGCTGTTGATGACGAGGTCGTAGCCGTTCTGGGCGAACTGGCGCGCCAACTCGAGACCGATGCCCGACGAGGCCCCGGTGACGACGGCGAGCGGGCGGGACGATTGCGGGTTCATGGGCAGGCTCCTGCAGCAGGGATGGTTGCGCGCCGAACCGGCGGCCCGGCGTTCGCGTTCCCTTTGAGCGGCGCTTGTTTCGGGGCAGCAACCCGACCCCGAGGGCAGGCGGGCCGACCGTGCCTTGACGCGCCATCGCTGCAACTGAACCGTTGCAGGGCCGCGTCGTTACGGTTAATGAATCGATCATCTTGTTAACAAGACTGAATCAAACTTGAACGATGCCGCCGCCTATCGCGAGCACGCCGCCAAAATCCGCCGTCTCGTGGCGGGGGTGCGCGGCCATGCGGCGACGGCGGCGTTGTTGCTCGCCGACGAATACGAGGCCCGCGCGATCCAGCTCGAGGGCAAACCCGCCGCCGCCTCGTATCTCGCCAACGTCGACCGCATCGGCGAACTGATCGCGGAGCAGCGCGCCAGCATCGCCGCGATGGTGGTGCGCGAGGCCGACCTGACCGCCGAGCTGGCTGCGGCCCGACAGCAGCGCGCGCTCGCCGAGGCGCGCGTCGACGGTATCCTCAAGGCGGCGCGGCTGTTCGACATGCCCGACCTGCCGCGCGCCGGCGCGCCAGCGCGCTTCGACGAGGCGGCCGATACCGACCGTCCCCCGAGGAACGGGAACGGTGGCAACGGAAACGGCGGCGACGCTAAGCAGTGACGCCGGCGCGGCGGCGGCGCGCCATCACGCCGACCGCGGCGAAGCCGCCGATCATCAGGGCCCAGGTCGCGGGCTCGGGAACCGCCTCGACCGACGCGCCGTCGATCAGCGTGAAATGCTCGTAGGCATTCTGGCCGTTCGCGAGGCGCAGCGTCGTCGTCGTGCCCGTCGCGACGAAGGTCGCGGCATAGCGTGTCCAGTCGGCAAGCGCAAAGGTCGGCGCGACGTGAACGAGGTTAAAGCTGGCGAGCGCCCCGCCGTCGATCGAGACATCGACGACGCCCTGCCCATCGCGGCCCGCGTAGTTGGTGTTGGTGCCGTAAAAGCTGACCTCGTACCGACCACCGGCAACCGTCGCGAAGCTCTGCTCGATCGCCCCACCCGGCGTGCCGGTCGAGGTGTACCAGCTGAGGTCGACGATGCTGAGCCCGTCGTAAGCGGGGCCGAGCGCATAGACGGTCGGGTCGAACCACTCGACGCCCTCGTTGGCGGTCTTCCAGCCGGTGATCGACGTGTTGCCCGCTCCGGCAAGATTCTGATAGCCGCCCGAGGTTTCGAAGCTGCCGTTGACGAGCAGGTTGGCAGCCGGAGCCGCCGAAGCTGCGGCGAGCAACGTCATGGCACCAGCCAGATGAAGCGCTTTCATTGCTTTGCCCACCTTTTGTCGAAGATCGTCAAGGATAGTTAATTTACGCCCGAATCCTTACCAATTCGTCAATCGTGTCGCCTGTGCGCGAGCGCGCGCAGATGCTAGATGTCCATCATAAGACTGCTTGCGCCCGTCGATAAAGGTCAGTATAGCTGACCTATCCACTGGGGAGTGTGTTGATGGTCGCCGGATTGCCGCCCGTTTCGCTCGACGACAAATACCGCTTCACCGAGGGGCGGGTGTTCATGTCGGGCGTCCAGGCGCTGGTCCGCCTGCCGCTCGTCCAGCGCGCCCGCGACCGTGCGGCGGGGCTCAACACCGGCGGCTTCATCTCAGGGTATCGCGGCTCGCCGCTCGGCAACTACGACCAGGAGCTGTGGCGCACCAAGAAGCTACTCGCCGAGCAGAATATCGTCTTCCAGCCCGGGGTCAACGAGGAGCTCGGCGCGACGGCGGTGTGGGGGTCGCAGCATGTCGGCATGCGCCCCGGCGCGACGGTCGATGGCGTGTTCGGCATCTGGTACGGCAAGGGCCCCGGCCTCGACCGCGCGATGGACGTGCTCAAGCACGCCAATGCGGCGGGCACCTCCCCCCACGGCGGCGTGCTGGCGATCGTCGGCGACGACCACGGCGCCAAATCCTCCACCCTGCCGCACCAGTCCGACCATAATTTCCAGGCGGCGTTCGTGCCGTTCCTGGCACCTTCGTCGGTGCACGAATTCGTCGAATACGGGCTGCTCGGCTTTGCGATGTCGCGGTTCGCGGGGACGTGGGTCGGCTTCAAGGCGACCGCCGACACCGTCGAGACGAGCGCCACGATCGACCTCGCCAACGAGTGGAACCCGATTGTCCTGCCGCCCTTCGACTTTCCCGCAGGCGGCATTCACATCCGCGGCGGCGACATCTGGCGCGAGGAGGACACGCGCCTTCAGCGTTTCAAGGGCTTCGCCGCACTCGCCTTCGCCAAGGCCAACCGCATCGACCGCATCGTCTGGGACACGCCCAAGCCCCGCTTCGGCATCATCACAACGGGCAAGGCGCACGCCGACACGATGGAGGCGCTCGCCGAACTCGGCATCGACGAGCGCGTCGCGGCGGACGTCGGCTTGCGCGTCTACAAGGTCGGCATGCCGTGGCCGCTCGAACCCGACGGCATCCGGGCGTTCGCGGAAGGCTTGGAGGAGGTCCTCGTCATCGAGGAGAAGCGCGAATTTATCGAGCATCAGCTGCGCTGGCAGCTCTACAACTGGCGCGAAGCCGTGCGACCACGGGTGGTCGGCAAGCACGACGAGAACGGCAACTGGCTGTTGTCGCCCGACAACGAGCTGACGCCCGGCGTCATTGCGCACGTCATTGCGGCGCGCATCCAGAAATACCACGACACCGACGCGATCCGCGAGCGTCTGGCGTTCTTCGACGATCAGGCGGGCAAGTCGGCGGCGTACATCACGCCGTAGGCCGCCGTGTCACGTTGGGTGCGCCAGCCTTCCCGCAGCGGACCGAGGTCGACGGTGTCGTAACCGATCTCA
>CAXTSL010000077.1:0-4196 GCA_964246975.1 uncultured Sphingomonadaceae bacterium | reverse complement strand
TGCCGATCAAGCGCAGCCCGTATTTCTGCTCGGGCTGTCCGCACAACACCTCGACCAAGCCGCCCGAGGGCAGCCGCGCGCTGGCCGGCATCGGCTGCCACATCATGGCGCTGTGGATGGACCGCGCCGAGACCTTCACGCAGATGGGCGGCGAGGGCGTGACGTGGGTCGGCGAAGCACCGTTCACCACCGAGAAGCACGTCTTCGCGAACCTCGGCGACGGCACCTATTTCCACTCGGGGCTGCTCGCGATCCGCCAGAGCATCGCCGCCAAGGTCAACATCACCTACAAGATCCTCTACAACGACGCCGTCGCGATGACCGGCGGGCAGACACACGACGGCGAGCTGTCGGTGCCGCAGATCGCCGCGCAGATGGTCGCCGAGAACGCCAAGAAGGTCGTCGTGCTGACCGAGGATCTCGGCCGCTACAAGGGCGTGACGCTGCCAGCCAGCGTGCGCCTGCTCGACCGCTCGGCGCTGCCCGCGATCTCCGAAGAGTTCGCCGCCACAGAAGGGTGCACGGTCATCGTCTTCGACCAGACCTGCGCCGCCGAGAAGCGTCGCCGCCGCAAGCGCAAGACGATGGCCGACCCCAAGCGTCGCATCTTCATCAACAGCGCGGTGTGCGAAGGCTGCGGCGACTGCTCGGTCCAGTCGAACTGCGTCAGCATCGAGCCGCTCGAAACCGAATTCGGACGCAAGCGTCGCATCAACCAGTCGAGCTGCAACAAGGACTATAGCTGCCTCAAGGGCTTCTGCCCGAGCTTCGTCACCGTCGACGACGCCGAACTGCGCAAGGCCGAGAAGAAGAATCTCGAGAGCATCGATCTGTCGGGGGTCGCCGATCCGACGATCCCGTCGCCGGGCGAGGGCTTTAACATCATGGTCACCGGCATCGGCGGCACCGGCGTGCTGACCGTCTCGGCGCTGCTCGGCACGGCAGGGCATATCGAGGGACTGCAGGCGACGACCGCCGACATGGCGGGCCTCGCGCAGAAGGGCGGCGCGGTCTATTCGCACGTCCGCCTCGCCGCCGCCGACACCGTGCTGCGGAGCCCGCGCATCATCGCCGGGGCCGCCGATCTCGTGCTGGCGTGCGATGCCGTCGTCGCCGCCGACAAGGCGACGCAGACGCTGATGGTGCCGACCCGCACCGCCGTCGTCGCCAACGCCGACATCGCGCCGACGAGCGACTTCGTGCGCAACCGCGATCTCGACTTTCGGAGCGCGCAGGTCGAGCGCAGCATCCGCAAAGCGGCGAACCCCAACGCGACGGCATTCGTTGCCGCCGACACGATCGCGGTGGCGCTGCTCGGCGATGCCATCGGCGCGAACATCCTGCTGATGGGCTATGCGTGGCAGGCGGGGCTGATCCCGCTCAAGCTCGCGAGCCTCGAGGCCGCCATCGACCTTAACGGCGTCGCGATTCCCTTCAACAAGCGCGCCTTCGCGCTGGGGCGCCTGCTCGCGGCGTCGCCGGAGAAGGTCGCGGCGATGGTCGACGCCGCGAAGGGCCCGCAGCCCGAGGCTCCCGCGATGACACTCGACGGCCTGATCGCGAAGCGTGTTGCCGACCTGACGGCGTATCAGGATGCCGCCTATGCCGAACGCTTCGCCGGCCTTGTGGCGAAGGTCCGCGCCTGTGGCGACGAGCGGCTGACCGAGGCGGTCGCCCGTAGCGCCTACAAGCTGATGGCGTACAAGGACGAGTACGAAGTCGGGCGGCTCTACAGCGACGGCCGCTTCCGCGCCGCCTTCGACGCGCAGTTTGCGGGCGGCAAGCCGCGCGTCCAGCTCAGCCCGCCAATCTTCGCAGCGACCGATCCCGCCACCGGACGACCGCGCAAGTACAGCTTCGGCCCGTGGATCTTCACCGCCTTCGGGCTGCTGGCGAAGCTGAAAGGTCTGCGCGGCACCGCGTTCGACCCCTTCGGCTACAGCCACGAGCGCCGTGCCGAACGCGCCGCGATCGCCGCCTACGAGGCGGATGTCGAGCGCCTGCTCGCCGGACTGCGCCCCGATAACGCGAGCCTCGCAACCGAAATCGCCGCGCTGCCGCTCGCCGTGCGGGGTTTCGGCCCGGTCAAGCAGGCCGCAGCGGAAAAGGTCGCGGCACAGGCGGCGGCGCTGTGGGCGAAATGGCCCGGCGAGGCGGTGCGCGCGGCGGCGTGAGGTTTGACCGCATCGCGCTGCGCCTCTAGCCCACGCGTCATGAACTTCATGTCCGACAATGCCGCCGCCGCGTGCCCCGAAGTCCTCGCGGGCGTTGCCGCCGCGAACGTCGCGCAAGCCAGCGCCTATGATGGAGACCCGTGGAGTGCGCGTCTCGACGACGCTTTCGGGGCGTATTTCGGCACAAGCGTCGCGGTCTTCGCGGTGTCGTCGGGGACCGCCGCCAACGCCCTTGCACTCGCCTCGATGGTGCCGCCTTATGGCGCGGTCGTCTGCCACCGCGACGCGCACATCCATGTCGACGAGTGCGGTGCGCCCGAGTTCTTCACCGGCGGGGCGAAGCTGCTGCTCATCGACGGCGCGCACGGCAAGCTGACCCCGGCGGGCCTCGACGCAGGGCTGGCAGGGCATCGCGGCGATGTCCACCAGGTCCAGCCATCCGTCCTGTCGCTGACGCAGGCGACCGAGGCAGGCACGGTCTACAGCGCGCCCGAACTTGCCGCACTCGGCGACTACGCAGCGCGCAAGGGCTGGCGGCTGCATATCGACGGCGCGCGCTTCGCCAACGCCGTCGCGTCGCTCGGCTGCCATCCCGGCGACATCTCGTGGCGGGCCGGCGCGGCGGCGCTGTCGTTCGGGACGATCAAGAACGGCGGGCTGTCGGCGGAGGCGATCGTGGTGTTCGACACCGGCCTCGGCACCGACCTGCGCTTCCGCCGCAAGCGCGCCGGGCAGATGCCGTCGAAGGGCCGCTATCAGGCGGCGCAGCTCCTCGCGATGATCGAGAGCGGTGCGTCCGACCGCAACGCCCGCGCCGCCAACACCGGGGCGGCGAAGCTCGCGGCGGCGGCGGGGACACGCCTGCTCCACGCCGTCGAGGCCAACGAGGCGTTCGTCGCGCTCGGACCGCACAGCGAAACGTTGCGCGCGCAGGGCTTCGGCTTCTACGACTGGGGCGACGCGGGATCGGGCGATGCGCGCTTCGTCGTCGCATGGGACACGCCCCCCGCAGACGTCGAGGCGCTCGCGGCGGCGCTGGCGGCGCTGCCCGCATGAATGCGCCCACGCTGGCGCTGACCCCGCCGATCCGCCGGGTCCGGCCCGCGACGGTCGTGCAGTTTCTCGTCCTGTCGTGCATCTGGGGCTCGACCTGGCTGGTCATCAAAGGCCAGATCGGCGTCGTGCCGGTGGCGTGGTCGGTGAGCTACCGCTTCCTCATCGCGGGGACCGCGACGACCCTGCTGTGCCTCGCCTTCCGCAAATCGCTGCGCCTTTCGTGGCCCGCGCACGCCCTCGCGCTGTTGACGGCGTTCATGCAGTTCGCGTGCAATTTCAACTTCGTCTATCAGTCCGAGCGTTACCTGACCTCGGGACTCGTCGCGCTGATCTTCGCGCTGATCGTCGTGCCCAACACGGTGCTGGCTCGCGTCTTCCTCGGCAGCCCGATCAGCGCGCGTTTCGTCGTCGGCAGCGCGCTCGGCATCGCGGGCGTCGCGCTGCTCGTCGGGCGCGACCTCGACCTGAACGGCTCGGGCATCGCACTCGGCCTCATGCTGGCGGTCGCAGGCGTGCTCAGCGCCTCGGGGGCGAATGTGCTGCAGGCGTCGCCGCGCATTCGCGAACTGCCGCTCGAACCCTTTCTGGCGGCGACGCTGACCTATGGCGGGCTGCTCACCGCCGCGTTCGCCGTTGCCACGACGGGGCCGCCGCGCTTCGACCCCCGCCCCGAATATCTCGCGGGGGTGTTGTATCTTGGCCTTGTCGCGTCGGCGCTGGCGTTCCGCCTCTATTACGCGCTGATCCGCGACATCGGCCCGCCACGCGCGGGATATGTCAACGTCGTCGTGCCGCTGGTGGCGATGACGCTGTCGACGGTGTTCGAGGGTTTCGTCTGGACGCCGCGTGCGGTCGCGGCGTGCGTGCTGGCGCTGGTCGGGCTGGTGGTGGCATTGAGAAGCCGGGGCTGACTTCCCCCTCCCCTCCCGGTGAGCCTTCGCGAACCGAGAGAGGGGAGGGTCGGGG
>CAXTSL010000076.1:15357-16291 GCA_964246975.1 uncultured Sphingomonadaceae bacterium | reverse complement strand
CCTATTTCGACCGTACGGCGTTCGATGCGTGGGCGAAGCTGACCAGCGACGCGCCGGTCAGCCGTATCCGCGCGACGGTGCGCGCCGGGCGCGACGAGATGCGCGCGCGGCTGCTCGACTGGCTGCCCGACGACCTGACCGGCAAGCGCCTGCTCGACGCGGGCTGCGGGACCGGCGCGCTGGCGGTCGAAGCGGCGCGGCGCGGCGCGAGCGTCGTCGCGGTCGATGTCTCGGCGAACCTCGTCAAGGTCGCGCGCGAGCGGCTGCCCGCACATCTGAACATCGATTTCCGCGCCGGGGATATGCTCGCCGACGACCTCGGCGACTTCGACCACGTCGTCGCGATGGACTCGCTGATCCACTACCGCACCGCCGATATCGCCGCTGCCGTCGCGCGGCTGGCGGAACGGACGCGCGTCAGCATCCTGCTCACCGTCGCGCCGCGCACGCCGCTGCTGCTGGCGATGCAGGCGGCGGGCAAGGTCTTCCCGCGCGGCGACCGTTCGCCGGCGATCGTTCCCGCCGACCCGGCGCGCCTGATGCGCGACATCGCCGCGCGCACGGGCTGGACCGCAGGCCGCTCCGAAGGCACGTCGACGGGCTTCTACAAGAGCCATGCGGTCGAGATGGTCCGCCCATGCTGAACAGCGCGCGCCTCGCCAGCCGCTGGACGCGCGTCGCGACGAGCCTGTTGCCGTTCGCCGATGCCGCGACGCCCGCGCTGCCGCTGCCGCGCCTGCTGCGCCTGTCGCTGTTCCAGATCACCTGCGGGCTATCGGCGGTCCTGCTCACCGGCACCTTGAACCGCGTGATGATCGTCGAACTCCGCATGTCGGCGCTGCTCGTCGCGGCCTTGCCGTTCCTGGCGATGGTGACCGCCCGCCTTCGCCGCGACACGACCGCGATCCTGTCGTTCCAGAGCGAGAAGGACGGC
>CAXTSL010000076.1:0-15347 GCA_964246975.1 uncultured Sphingomonadaceae bacterium | reverse complement strand
TGCTCGTCGCGGGGCTCGTCGCGCTGCCGCTGCTGTTCGCGCCGTTGCGCGCGCTGATCGGGTTCAAGTCCGACCATCACGTCTCGGCGCTGGGGTGGAAGCGCGTGCCCTATATCTGGTTCGGCACGCTGCTGCATTTCGGCGGCTTCGCGATTCTCCCGTTCGCGCTGCTGCTGATGACCGGGCGCGGTTTCGGCTCGCCGCATTGGGGCGAGGTCGGCGCGGTGCTCGGCTTCCTGCTCGTCGGCGCGGGGACGGCGATGGTCCAGACGGCGGGGCTGGCGCTCGCCACCGACCTTGCGCCCGAAGCCTCGCGCCCGCGTGTCGTCTCGCTGCTCTATGTCATGCTGCTCGTCGGCATGCTGCTCGGCTCACTGGTCATCGGACGGCTGCTCGCCGACTTCGACAACACCAAGCTGGTCCAGGTCGTGCAGGGCGTCGGCGTCGTGACGATGGGCCTCAACCTCATCGCACTCTGGAAGCAGGAGGCACGCACCCGCCGCCCCGTACCCGCCGCCGCCCCCGATTTCTCCGCGAGCTGGCGCGACTTCATCGCGGTGCCGCGCCACAAGCGGCTGCTTGTCGCGGTCGGCCTCGGCGCAGCGGCGTTCGCAATGCAGGACGTGCTGCTCGAACCCTTTGGCGGGCAAGTTCTCGGCCTGTCGGTCGGCGCGACGACGATGCTGACCGCTCTCTGGGCGTGCGGCACGCTTGCCGGTCTCGCGATCGCCGCGCAGCTGCTCGGGCGCGGTGCCGATCCGCACCGGCTGGCGGGGTTTGGCGCCGTGACCGGCGCGGCGGCGTTCGCGGGCATCATCTTTGCAGGCGCGCTCGGCGAGCCGCTGCTGCTGCGGCTGGGTGCCGTCGGCATCGGCTGCGGCGGCGGGCTGTTCGCGGTCGGCACGATGACAGCGGCGATGGGTCTGGCGCGCGGCGGCGCGGCGGGGCTTGCGCTCGGCGCGTGGGGCGCGGTGCAGGCGACCTGCGCGGGCGTCGCGATCCTCTGCGGCGGGCTGCTCAAGGACGGCATCGCCAGCCTTGCGGCAGACGGTCGCCTCGGTACCTCGCTGGGCGGCGTCGCGACGGGTTACGGCGCGGTCTATGCGCTTGAAATCGTGCTTTTGTTCATGACCGTCGTCGCGCTGGGCCCGCTGGCGCGCCGGACGGACGACGAGCCTGCGCGCGGGCGCTTCGGACTTGCCGAGTTCCCCGGCTGACGATTTTCACGGAGAGACTGCGATGGCAAACGTACATCTGACCGACGGCCTCGACATCGCCGAACTGATGGTCTGGGCGTTCTTCCTGTTCTTCCTCGGGCTGGTCATCTACCTGCGCCGCGAAGACCGCCGCGAGGGCTATCCGCTCGAGGACGAGATCACCGGCGCGGTCCGCGCCGAGGGCGGCTTCACCGAGCGCGCGCCTGACAAGACCTTCCGCCTGCCCTTCGGCCACGGCACGCATACGGTTCCCGACCCCAGCGACCGCGACAGCATGCGGATCAACGCGCGCCGCGTTTCGCCGGGCGCGGGCTCGCCGCTCGAGCCGCTCGGCAACCCGCTCCTCGCGGGTGTCGGACCGGGGGCGTACGCGCGTCGCGCCCAGCGCCCCGACGTCAACATGGAAGGCCACCCGCGCATCGTGCCGCTGAGCGGCCAGCCCGACTTCTTCATCACCGGCCGTGACGCCGACCCGCGCGGCTTCGTCGTCGTCGGCGCCGACCGCGTCGTCGCGGGCACCGTCAGCGACATCTGGATCGACACCGCCGACCGGCTGGTGCGCTACATCGAGGTCGCGACGCCGTCGGGCAAGTCGGTGCTCGCGCCGATGATGATGGCGAGCGTCGATCGCAAACGTCGCAGCATCGAGGTCGACGCGCTGATGGGCCGCCAGTTCGAGGACGCCCCCGCGACACCATTGAACGGCCAGATCACCCTCGACGAAGAGGAGCGCGCGCAGGCCTATTTCGGCGGCGGCTATCTCTACGCCAGCGCCGCGCGTCAGGAGCCGTGGCTGTGAGCGAATACGGTCACGAACCCATTCGCGGCCTGCCCGGCGTGCTGCCGCCCGGCGAGACGCTGGTGTGGCAGGGTGCGCCCGACTGGCGGCGGCTGGCGCGCGACGCCTTCCACACCCGTCTCGTGGCGATCTATTTCGCCGCGCTGCTGGCCTGGGCGGTCGTCGACGCCTTGGCACCTGGCGGCATCGCGTCGCCGATCGGCATCGTCGCGACGGCGGCCGTCGCCTGCGCCGGGCTCGGGCTCCTCCACCTGCTGGCGTGGCTGAGCGCGCGCACGACGGTCTATTCGATCACCTCGAAGCGTGTCGTACTGCGCTTCGGCATCGCGCTGCCCAAGTGCGTCAATCTGCCCTTCGCGCAGATCGCCACGGCGCGGCTGGCGGCCAATCCCGACGGCACCGGCGACATCGCGCTGGCACTGACGGCGCGCGGGCTGGGTTATGCGGTGCTGTGGCCGCACGCGCGGGCGTGGCAACTCGCCAAGCCCGAGCCGATGCTGCGCGCCATCCCCGACGCGGATGCGGTCTCGCAGCTTCTTGCCGAGGCGTTCGCGGTCGCGGTGCCCGGCGGGCGGCGCTTGGCCCCCGACAGCGATGCCGCAGCGCCGAGCGACTACGGCACGGCGGTCGCGGCATGAGCGATCATGCCCACGCCACGTCGGTGCCGCGCGGCGCGCTGATCGGTGCGGCCGCGCTCGTCGCGTGCACGCTCGTCGCAGTCGCCTCGGTGCGCCTCGGCTTCGTGCCTCCCGCTGCCGACCCGCAGGCCGTACGCGGCAGCGAACAGGCGCGCGTCGTCAAGTCGCGCGAGCTGAGCTTCATCGACGCCCCCGATGGCGCGGTGGCGATCCGCGATGCGGCGACGGGCAAGGTCTCGACCGCCGTCGTCGCGGGCAGCAAGACGGGCTTTATCCGCGGCGTCATGCGCGGGCTGGCGCGCGACCGCCACCTGCACGGCATCGACAAGGCCGCGCCGTTCCGCCTGACGCGCTGGTCGAACGGCGACCTGACGCTGACCGATCCGCAGACGCAGCGCACCGTCGAGCTCGGCGCGTTCGGCGTTACCAATCGCGCCGCGTTCGAGGCGCTGCTGTGAGCCGCAGCTTCGATCATCCCTGCACCGTCCGCGTCGAAGTCTCGCCGACGCGCTGCCGCGCCGATGTCGAGCTCGATGGCGATCTGCCGATCAATCCCGGCGACCGCGTCCGCGTTCACGGGCAACCGATCCGCGCGCGGCTGGGCGAGGCGCGCAGCTATCGCCGCATCGCCACCGTCGAGCGTGCCGGACCGTTGCGCCGCGCCTGGGCGCGCCTGTCCGGCCATTTCGCGCTGACGCATCTCTACGAAGTCAGCTTCACCGGAGCCGTGCGATGAACGCCGCCGTCGACCACACGACGCTCAAGATCGCGCAGGAGGACACCGTCCTGTCGCCGCGCTTCTACACCACCGACTTCGCCGCGCTCGATGCGATCGACGTGGGCGGGGTGCGGCGCGAGTGGGACGCGCTGATCGCCGAGATGGCCGCCGACCCCAACAAGCGCCACTTCAAGCGTACCGCCGATTTCGATGGTGTGATCGAAGCCCTCGAACCCGAATTGCGCCGCGAGTTCACCGATTTCCTCGTCTCGTCGATGACCTCCGAGTTCTCGGGCTGCATCCTTTATTCGGAGATCGCGCGGCGGGCGAAGAACCCCGACGTCAAGGCGCTGTTCAAATACATGGCCCGCGACGAGTCGCGCCATGCCGGCTTCATCAACGACAGCCTCAAGGACGCCGGTATCGGCATCGACCTGGGGTTTCTGACCAAGACCAAGAAATACACGTATTTCCGGCCGAAGTTTATCTTCTATGCGACCTATCTCAGCGAAAAGATCGGTTACGCACGCTATATCACGATCTTCCGCCACCTCGCGGCGCACCCGGAGCGGCGCATCCACCCGATCTTCAACTGGTTCGAGCTGTGGTGCAATGACGAGTTCCGCCACGGCGAGGCGTTCGCGCTGCTGATGCGCGCCGACCCCAGGCTGTTGACGGGCCTCAACAAACTCTGGATCCGCTTCTTCCTCGTCGCGGTCTATGCGACGATGTACGTCCGCGACCACAACCGCCCGGCGTTCCATGCCGCGCTCGGCGTCGATCCGACCGAGTACGACTACACCGTCTTCCGCATCACCAGCGAGATCACCCGCCAGGTCTTTCCGATGACGCTCGACACCGACGCGCCCGCGTTCCGCGCGTTGCTCGAGACGATGCGGACGCTCGCCGACGGCATCGCGGCGGCGAAGGCGCAGGGCGGGATTGCTGGCGGATTGAAGCGGCTTGGCCTGACCGCAGGTGTCGCGCTGACCTTTACGCGGCTTTACCTGCATCGCGCGGCGCGCAACGAACTGCCCGTCAATGTCCGGCTGCAACCGGCATGGTGAGCTGGGCCGAACAGGGCGCGCCGCTGGTCTATGCCGGCGTGCTGTGGTTCGTCGCCACGGGTGCCGTGCTGGCGCTCGACAGTCGCGGGCGCGGGAGGTTCGGCGCGAGCCTGATCGTCACCGGGGCGCTCGCCTGCGCGGCGATCGTCGCGGTGGTGTGGACCGCACGCGATGCGTCGCCGTTTGCCGCCTACGCGGCATTCACCGCCGCGCTGGCGATCTGGGGCTGGCACGAACTCGCCTTCCTGACCGGCGCGATCACCGGCCCGCGCCGTGTGCCGCTGCCGCTGGGGTCGACCGGCTGGACGCGCTTCCGGCTGAGTGCGGCGACGCTGATCCACCACGAGATCGCGCTGGCGCTGACGCTCGGCCTGCTCGCCGCGCTGACGTGGCGCAGCGTCAATCCGGTCGCCGCGCAGACTTTCGGGCTGTTGTTCGCGATGCGCCTGTCGACCAAGCTCAACATCTTTGCGGGCGTCCCGCACTTCGATACCGCGATGCTGCCGCCGCACCTCGCCTATCTGGCGAGCTATTTCCGACAGCGACCGATCGGTCCGGCGATGGCGATCAGCCTCGCCGGCCTCGTCGCGCTGGCGGTCTGGTTGGGCAGCCTCGCGGTCGCCGCGTCGGGCGGCACGGCAGTCGGCCTCAGCCTCATCTTTGCGCTTGTAGCGTTAGGATTATTGGAACATCTTTTCCTGGTGCTGCCGATGAAAGATGCGGCACTGTGGCGCTGGGCGGGAAAGCACAAACCACAAGAAAATGCCTATCGGGTCACCGGGGCGGCGGAGTAAGGGGGGTATCCATGGACTATGAAGCATTGTTCCAGGCCGAGCTCGATGGCCTGAAGACCGAAGGCCGGTACCGCATCTTCGCCGAACTCGAGCGCAAGGCGGGGGCGTTTCCGCGCGCCAAGCGCCACAATCGCGAGGATGGCGGTGACGATACGCAGGACGTCACCGTGTGGTGTTCGAACGACTATCTCGGCATGGGCCAACACCCCGCCGTGCTGAACGCGATGCACGAGACGCTCGACAAGTGCGGCGCGGGCGCTGGCGGCACGCGCAACATCAGCGGCACCACCCACCAGCACGTCGTGCTCGAGCGCGAGCTCGCCGACCTGCACGGCAAGGATGCCGCGCTGCTGTTCACCAGCGGCTATGTCTCGAACTGGGCGGCGCTGTCGACGCTCGCAGGACGGCTGCCGGGCTGTGTCGTGCTGTCCGACGCGGGCAACCACGCCTCGATGATCGAGGGCATCCGCCACAGCCGCGCCAAGTGCCTCAAATGGGCGCATAACGATGTCGCCGACCTCGACCGGCTGCTGTCGTCGCTGCCCGCCGACGTGCCCAAGCTCGTCGCCTTCGAGAGCGTCTATTCGATGGACGGCGATATCGCCCCGATCGCCGACATCCTCGACGTTTGCGAGCGTCACGGCGCGATGAGCTATCTCGACGAAGTCCACGCGGTCGGCCTCTACGGCCCGCGCGGCGGCGGCATCGCCGAGCGCGACGGACTGATGGACCGCATCACGGTCATCGAGGGCACGCTCGGCAAGGCGTTCGGCGTGATGGGCGGCTACATCGCCGGCAGCTTCGCGATGTGCGATTTCGTCCGCAGCTTCGCCAGCGGCTTCATCTTCACGACCGCGCTGCCGCCTGCACTGGCGGCGGGCGCGACGGCGAGTATCCGCCACCTCAAGGCGTCGTCGGCCGAGCGCGAAGCGCATCAGGAGCGCGTCGCCAAGGTCCGCCGCCGCCTCAACGCCATCGGCATTCCGATGATGGACAACCCCAGCCACATCATTCCGGTGATGGTCGGCGACCCGCACCACTGCAAGATGATCAGCGACTGGCTGCTCGATACCCACGGCATCTATGTCCAGCCGATCAACTACCCGACCGTCCCCAAGGGCACCGAGCGGCTGCGCATCACCCCGTCGCCGGTGCATTCGGACGACGATGTCGAGCGGCTGGTCTCGGCGTTGAGCGAGATCTGGTCCCAGTGCGCGCTGGCGCGGGTGGCGATGGCGGCCTGATCCTATCCTCCCTCGGTGGAAATAGGAGGGAGGCGCACGATGATGACCGACGACGACCATTTCCGCGCGCTCGAGCGCCTGTACGCGCGCGCTGCGGTCAATGCGGCGTTTCCCGGCACGCTGACCGTCGTCGCGTCCGGTCGCACGCGTCTTGCCGCCGCTGCGACGCCCGCGCACTTCCACGCGGCGGGCGCGGCGCACGGCACGCTGTATTTCAAGCTGCTCGACGACGCCGCCTTCTATGCGGCGAACAGCTTGGTGCGCGAGGTGTTCATGCTGACCACCGCCTTCAACCTGCTCCTGACGCGGCCCGTCACTGCCGGGCCGCTGGTCGCCGAGGGGCGTTGGGTATCGGGCACGCGCCGCGTTCTGATCGCCGAGAGCTGGCTGACCGATGCCAATGGCGAGGAGGTCGGGCGCGGCACCGGCACCTTCATGCGCTCGCGTATCCCGCTCGCGGACCTCGATGGCTACGCACCGTGACCGAGGCGCGGCTGTCGGCGCGGACGTGGACGAGCGCGCTGCTGCGGCGCGTCCATGCTGCCGGCGACTTCGCGACGGTGCTGCATCGCGGCGACGACGTGGCGGGCAGCGTCGTTCTCGTCCACCGCGCGCGAACCGGCGAAACGCGCGCGCTGCAGCGCCTGCTCGGACAGTCCGGACACTATGAATGGCGGACCGCATCGAGCGGTGACGGAGTCGCCGACTGGGTCGAGCGGCAACGACGCTACGACCCCGATCTCTGGGTGATCGAACTCGACACCCCGAATCCCGCACGCTTCATCGACGAAACGATCGACGCGCGTTGACCCGGCGGGCCGCGCCGTTCACCTGATCGTCATGTTTGCCGGGCCCGTGGGCGGGACCGGCGATGTTCAACCGAGCGGACCTGATCCGGTACAGCCCAGCGACGAACGGCCAGCATACGGACGACGGCCATTCTCATCGCGGACCGGACGCCAGGCCGCGGGTAGCAGACGGTTTGATGACCCTTAAGTTCCCTGATTTCGCCCGAACCGATTTCGCTCGGTACGCGGCCATCGCGCTCGCCGGCTTCGCGCTTCTCGCCGCCGGCCCGTTGCCCGAGGCACCGACGCCCGCGACGCTCCAGACCCTCACGCTCACCGCCGACCTCGGCGAAATGGCCGCGACCGACGACGCCACCGGCGATGCCGACGAACCCGCCGCTACCCCCGCCATCGCTCTCGCCACCCCCGCCAGCCTGCCCGCCCTTGTCGCGCAGGTCGCGTCGCTGCCGGGCGCGCCGCTCGACGCCGAGGGCAAGTGCCTCGCCACTGCGGTGTTCTTCGAGGCGCGCGGCGAACCGCTCGCCGGCCAGCTAGCCGTCGCCCAGGTCATCCTCAACCGCGTCGCCTCGGGCCGCTATGCCGCCAGCGTCTGCGGCGTCGTCTATCAGCCCGGCCAGTTCAGCTTTGCGCGCCGCACCGCCGACACCGCGTCGGCCGACTGGCGCACCGCGCGCGCCATCGCGCTGATCGCGCAGGCCGAACGCTGGTTGCAGGTCGCGCCGCGCGCGATGGCCTTTCACGCCGCGCGCGTGACGCCGCGCTGGGGCGGCATGGAGCGCGTCAGCCGCATCGGCAACCACGTCTTCTATCGCTGAGGCGCTCGCTGCATCGCACGCTGGCGCTGCCGGCGGCGAACGGCGGTATCCCCCGCCCCGCCGCCGGCAGGCCCGCGTTGACGACGCGTGATCGGGCCGTACCCGCGCCGCCGCTGCAGTCCCCGGCGCTCTTTCCATCGGGCGAGCGCCGCCTGTTCGACACCCCCTTATCGCGCCGTGCCGCGCCCCCGCCGCGTGACGCCCGTCACGCCCAAGAAATGATTTCACCCCCGCAATCGGCGATTGCGGCGTCGGCGCGCCGCTGGCACACCGGCGCATTGCCTGTCGGCCAGCGGTCGGCACGCGGGGCGGGGGGTCGCCGTGGGGTCGGGGGAGCGCGCGAGCATCGGCGATGTCGCCCCGGCGGCGGTCGCGCCGCGCCGCTACCGCGCCTTCATCAGCTATAGTCACCGCGACGCCGCCGTCGGACGCTGGCTGCACCGCGCGCTCGAAACCTATCGCCTGCCGCGTCGGCTGGGCAACGCCGCACCGCTGACCCCGATCTTCCGGGACCGCGAGGAACTGACGGCAGGCGACCTGACCGCACAGGTGCGCGCCGCGCTCGCCGCGTCCGACGCGCTGGTCGTCGTCTGCACCCCCGCCGCCGCCGCGTCGCCCTGGGTGGCGCGCGAGATCGCGCTGTTCCGCGAGATCGCCCCCGGCGCGCCGGTGTTTGCGGCGCTGTTCGACGGCGAGCCCGACGCGGCCTTCCCCGCAGCGCTGCGCGACGGCGGCACCGAGCCGCTCGCGGCGGACTTCCGCAAGGCCGGCGATGGACGACGGCTGGCACTGCTCAAGCTCGTCGCCGGGCTGAGCGGCGTCGGCGTCGACGCGCTCGTCCAGCGCGACGCCCAGCGCCGCATCCGGCGCGTGACGGCGGTCACGGTCGGCGCGCTGATCGCGGCGCTAGTCATGGCGGTGCTGACCATCGCTGCCCTGCGCGCCCGCACGCTGGCGGAGACGCAGCGCACCGCCGCCGAGGGACTTGTCGAGTTCATGCTGACCGATTTGCGCACACGCCTGAAGGGGGTCGGCCGGCTCGACGTGCTGAGCGCCGTCAACGCGCGCGCGATGGGCTATTATGCTGGGCAGGACCTGCGCGCGCTGCCGCCCGCGAGCCTCGAACGCCGCGCCCGCGTCCTGCACGCGATGGGCGAGGACGACGGCGACCGGGGCGACCTGCGCCGCGCAGCGATCGAGTTCGACGAGGCCGGACGCACCACCGCGTCGCTGCTCGCCGCCGCGCCCGACGACCCCGAGCGCATCTTCGCGCACGCGCAGAGCATCTATTGGCGCGGCATGATCGCCGAGCGGCTGGGGCGTTTCGACGCCGCGCTGATCGCCTATCGCGACTATCGCGCGGCGGCGCGCCGCCTGATCGCGCAGGATAGTGCGAGCGTCCGCAACCGCCTCGAAATGGCCTATGCCGAAACCGCCATCGGCGTCGTCGAGCTAAACGGCCGCAAGCGCCCGGCGGCGGCGCGCGAGGCGTTCCGCGCCGCGCTGCGCTGGTTCGAAGCCGTTGCCGCCGAGCAGCACGACGCCCCCGAGGCGCTGATGAGCGTCGCCAACGCACGCGCTTGGCTCGCCGACGCCGCCTATGCCGAGCAGGACTGGGCGCAGGCTCGCCTGCACCGGCAGGCCGAGATCGCGCTCAAGCGCCGCTGCCTCGGCGTCGACCCGAAGAATGCCGCGTGGCGTTTCGCCATGGTTCCCGCCGAGCGTTCGCTGGCGCGCGTCGAACTGTTGCTCGGCGATGCGAAAGCGGCGGAGGCGACGCTGGCGGGCGCGCGCGCGGCGATGCGAAAACTCCTCGCCGCCGACCCCGCCAACGTCAACTGGCTCGACCAGGCGGCGCGTATCGAGATCGATTTTGCACGGCTCTATGCCGGAACCGGACGACCTGCCCCCGCGCGCGTCGCGCTGTTCGACGCGCGCCGCTTCCTTTCGGACGGCGACGCGCGCGGCGCGGCGGGCATCGCGGACCGGCGACAACTGCGCACGAGTATCCAGAAGCAACTTGCCCTGCTGGCGAAGTGAATCCCAGTCACAAACGAAGGAATTCAGATGCTTACCAATTCGACCGAGACCGCGACACTGACCAGCTATGGAAACGACCCGGCGCTCAAGCGCACCTTCAACAAGGACTATCCCGAGCCCAAGGTTCTGGTGTTGGTCTATTGTTCCTTCGCCAATGACGGCCTCCATGTCGATCAGTTCGAAGTCGAATTGGCAGGCAAGAAGATCGAGCAAATCGAGCGCGACCTTGTCGCAGCGATCCAGGCAGGGACAGTGACCGGTCGCAAGCCGGTCGGAAACTTCGATGTCGTCTTCAACGTTCCGTGCTATTATACCATTGTTTTCGATGAGCGCGGCTGGTCTTTCGCTAGTCCACCCTTGACTTTCATTGAGAAGAAAGACGGCAGGGTCTTTTTGCCGAACTTCAGCTTCTACAATACTGAAATCGTAGCCGATCCAAATTATCTTGCGGTGCGTTGCGTCAACTTCGGCTCGATCGACGAGAGCGGAACGCCGAAATGGTCGTACAAGAAAGACTATTATTGTATCAACATCAATCTCCGTGTGCCGTTGTCGATGTCGACGACCGGCGAGATGTTGACCATATCGATCGACCCGCCGCACGAAAACCCGGGTACGCCACCCCCGCCTAGCTTGGGAAGTGATGCTGCCTCGAAATGAGCGCGACGAGCCGGATCGACCGTGGCACAGTCGATCCGCGCTTCGACCTCCCGGACGCTGAGGTAATCCTGTGATCGGCCGAGAAAAATTGAGCGCACCAAATGTACGGTGCCAAGGCCATCCCGCATGACCCCCCTCCTCGCGATCGTCGCGCAGGCGCGCGCGGGTGCGCTCGGCACCGCGTGGCGGCTGTTTCGCGACGCCGGTTACGAGAGCATCGACGACGATGCGGCGGTGCTCAGCGTGCGCGGGCGGTTGCTCAAGGACAGCGCGCGCGCCGCGCCCGCCGGGGCGGCGCGCGCGGCGGCCTATGGCGCGGCGGCGGCGGCCTATGCGCGCGCGGCGGAGATCGACGGGTCGACCTATCCGCAGATCAACGCCGCGACGCTGGCGCTGCTGGCGGGCGATGCCGCACGCGCGCGGCAACGCGCGGCGAAAGTGCTCGAGCGCCTCGCCACCGCCGCGCCCGACGCCGAGACGCCTTATTATGCCGCGGCGACGCGCGCAGAGGCGCTGCTGCTCCTCGGGCAACGCGAGGCGGCCGCGACGGCGCTGCGCGACGCGGTGGCGTGCGCGCCCCGCGCGTGGGAGGACCATGCGGTGACGCTGCGCCAGTTCGCGGCGATCCTCGCGCACGGCGGCGACGATGCTGGGTGGCTCGACGCGTTGCGCCCGCCGCGCACGCTGCACTACGCCGGGCACATGGCGCTCGACGCGAACGACGCGGGACTTGCGGCGCGCGTTGCCGCCGTCATCGCTGCCGAGGGCTTCGGCGCGGGGTTCGGCAGCCTCGCGGCGGGAGCCGATATCGTCGTTGCCGAGGCGCTGCTCGCGGCGGGTGGCGACCTGCATGTCGTGCTGCCCGCGCCGCCCGACGCCTTCGTCGCCGCGTCGGTGGCACCGTCGGGGGGCGACTGGCCGGCGCGCTTCGCCGCCGCGCTCGCCGCCGCCGCTAGCGTGCAGATCGCGGGCGACGCCGCCGTCGACGATCTCGGCATCGGGTTCGCGAGCGAGATGGCGATGGGGCGCGCCGCGTTCGCCGCATCCGCGCTCGCCACCGACGCGGTGCAACTTGTCGTCGAGGACGGCGTGGGGCTGGGGGCGACCGCGCGCGATGCGGCGCTGTGGCACGCCGCCGGGCGACGCGGCGTCGTGCTGGGCACGCCACGCGCCGTCGGTGCCGCGCCCGTTCCTGTGCCCGCCACCGCGCCCGACCGCGTGATCGCGGCAGTGCTGCGCGTGCGCTGCACCGACGCGGCGGTGTTTGAGGCCCGCTTGCCGCTGCTGGCCGCGACCATCGACGTTGGTCCGCCCCTGCTCCTGCGCCCGGCGCTGCGCGACGACGGTCTGATCCTCGCCTACTCCAGCGCAGGCGACGCGGCGGTGGCGGCGGCGGCGCTCCATGCCGCGTGCGACGGCCTCGCGATCGGCGCGCACTATGGGCCGTCGTGGCGTCGGGCCGACCCGTTCGGCGGACCCGAGCGGCTGGGCGGCACGGTCGCCGACGACGTGGCGCGCATCGCCGCGCTGACTCCGGCGGGAGCGACCTATGCGACCGAGGACTTCGTCGCCGGGTTGTTTGCGCGCGGCACCGGGGCCTTGGCCGAGCATGTCGGCGATCTCGACCGCGCGGCGCGCGAGCCGATGCGCCTGTTCGCACTGCGGGGGAGCGGCTAAATGACCAGCGCCTCGAGCCGCGCCGCCGCGACGACGGTCAGCGCGTCGGCATCGCGGCGCACGAGCCCACGCCGCTCGAGCATCGCCACCGTCCGCGACACCGTCTCGCGCGTCGTCTGGACATCGACCGCGAGCGTCGCGAGGACCGGCGGCGGTGCGATGCGGCCGCCGCCGGCGCGCGCGCGGCGCAGCAGTTCGGCGCACACCCGCCCCTGTGCCGAGACGATCGAGCGCTCGACCATCTTCGCGACGCTGGCGCTCAGCCGCGCGATCAGCATCCGCGACAACGCCAGCCCGATGCAGGCGTGGGTTTCGACGAGACGCACGAACACCGCGCCGCCGAAGACGCCGTAATCGACCGTCGTCACCGCGACGACGCTGGCGAGCGGCGTGCCGCCCAGCCCCAGTTCGCCGAACAGGTCGCCGCTGCGATAGTCGCGCAACGGCACGAGCTGGCCGCCCGCCGCGACCATGACTTCGCGCGCGCGTCCGTCGACGAGCAGATAGGCGTCGCCCCCGCCCCGGTCCCCGCCGTCCGCCGCTTCGCCCTGCCAGACGATGGTCGCGCGCGGCGGGGCGCGACCGAGTCGCGCCTGCGCCGCGACATGCGCCGCGACCTCGGGCGTGCAGCCGAAGCTCCGCGCGACAACGGCGCGGCACAGCAGGACGGCGGCGTCGGTCAGTGCAGTGCCCCCCGGTCGTTCGTCCGCACGCTGCACGCGGCGCGCGTCCCGCGTCAACCGTCGGGCTCAGTCAGCGGTCCAGCCGCCATCGACGATCAGGCTGGTGCCGGTGACCAGTGCGGCGGCGTCGGACGCGAGGAACACGCACGCCCCCATCAGGTCCTCGACCCGGCCAAGCCGCCCCAGCTTGATCTTGGCCAGCACGCTCGCCTTGAACGCCGGGTCGTCGAAGAACTGCCGCGTTGCATCGGTCTCGACAAACGTCGGCGCGATAGTGTTCGAACGAATGCCGGCGCCGGCAAGGTCGAGCGCGAACGCCTTGCTCATCCCTTCGAGCGCCCATTTCGACGCGCAATAGAGCGAGCGGTTGGGCCCGCCGACATGGCCCATCTGGCTGCCGATGTGGATCAGGCTGCCCGCGCGGCCCGCCGCGAGCATGGCGCGGACGCAAGCCTGGGTGACGAAAAACACCGACTTAACGTTGAGGTCGAGCACGGCGTCGTAGTCGGCCTCGCTGACCTGCGTCATCGGCATCGGGCGGTTGACGCCGGCGTTGTTGACCAGCACGTCGAATGCCGGGCGGCCCGCGAAGAACGCCGCCACGGCGCCAAGGTCGGCGACATCGAGAACTGCCGCCTCGGCCTGTCCGCCGTCGGCGCAAATCGCCGCCGCGCCCGCCTCGATATCGCGCGCCGTGCGCGCGCACAGCGTCACCGCCGCCCCGGCCTGCGCCAGCCCCGCCGCGAGCGCGAGGCCGATGCCGCGACCAGCCCCCGTCACCACCGCGCGGCGCCCGTCGAGGCGCAGGCTCGGGGTGCGTGGCAGCGTCATGCCCAGCGGTGCGCGCGGCGGGTTTCGGCAACCAGCGCGCGATACGCCGCGAGGCTCGGCTTGGGCGTCCGCGCGAAGGTCTTGCGGTCAACGGCGACCAGCCCGAAGCGCGGCACATAGCCCGAACTCCACTCGAAATTGTCGAGCAAGCTCCAATGAATATAGCCGAGCACCGGAATGCCTGCGGCGATCGCCCCGCCCAGCGCCGCGACCGAGCCGCGCAGATGCCGTACGCGCTGGGCGTCGTCGGCAGTGTTGAGGCCGTTCTCCGACACCAGCACCGGCACGCCGCTCGCCTTGTGCGCCTCCCGGACGACGGCAGGCAACGCCCCCGGATCGGCGTCGCGGCCCCACATGTCGACCGTCGGCGTGCCCGGCGACGTCGCGACATAGGTCTCGGGGCCGGTCTGCATCCGGTTATAGGTCTGCACGCCGATGAAGTCGTCCTTCGCCGCCGCCGCATAGAACGGCGCGCGGGCATTGTCGTAGATGCGGCGGTACAGCCCCTCGCCGCCCGGCCCCGCCGACAGGTCCTGCAGCGCCAGCGTCAGGCCCACCCTGGCGCGCGGGATCGCCGCCTTGATGGCGTCGCGGGCGAGCGCGTGGGCGGCAAGGCAGGTGTCGCGAACCTTGAAGGCATCGCCGAGAAAATACGCGCCGAAGCGGTCCGAGCCGACGGCGCGTGCCGCCTCGGCAAGGATCGCGGGCTGCTTGACCCACGGCTTGCCGTTGCTGACGACGAAGGATGTCACCTGCGCGTTGGGCTCGTTCATCGTGCACGCCCAGCCGATCTGGGCCGCCAGCGCCTTGGCGACGACGGCGCAGTAGCGTGCGAAATGCTCGGCGGTCGCCGGGTTCTCCCAGCCGCCGAGCGCGGCGATCCAGCGCGGGCTGGTGAAATGGTGGAAGGTCACGACGGGCTCGATGCCGTTTTCGCGGCACGCGATGCAGATGCGGCGGTAGTGGTCGAGCGCGGCGGTCGAGAATGCCCCGCGCTCGGGCTCGATGCGTGCCCATTCGACCGAGAAGCGATAGGTGTTGAGGCCACCCGCGCGGATCAGCGCAAGGTCCTCGCGCCAGCGGTCGAAGCTGTCGCAGGCATCGCCCGACGGCTCCTTGAAATAGCTGCTCGGGATATGTTCGAGCACCCAATAGTCGCTGTTGACGTTGTTGCCCTCGATCTGGTGCGCCGCCGTCGCGACGCCCCACAGAAAGCCCGGCCGGGGCGGTGCGGCCCGCAGCGGTGCGGCGGCGGCGAGACCTGCACCGGCACCCAGCGCCTGGCGGCGATTGAGCGTCGTCACGCCGCTTCCGCCTTGCCCGCGTAGGGCACGTTGCGCCCGCCATAGCGGCGC
>CAXTSL010000075.1:13693-16342 GCA_964246975.1 uncultured Sphingomonadaceae bacterium | reverse complement strand
GCCAGCGTCCACAGCGCCTGGATCGAGTACATCGCGCTGCCGTCGCCGCTGAGCACGATCACCGGGCGGCCCGGACAGCCGAGCGCGATGCCCGCCGCCTGCGGCAGCGCGACGCCGATGCCGCCGCCGCGCATCCCGAACCAACTGTCGGGGCGCGTCGCGGGGATGAGTTGGCGGACGACGTTCATCCCCGACGACAGCAGCTCCTCGATGACGATGGCGTCGTCGGGCATCAGCGTGCCGAGCAGGTGGCAGACCGCCAGCGGGTCGAGCGGCGACGTGGTGTAGGCCGCCTTGGCGCGCGCGATCAGCGCGGCCTGCGTCGCTGCAAGCTCGGCCTCGACGCCCACGCGCCGCTCTGTCGCAGGTGCCATGCGGCGTCGCACGGCGGCGGTCAGCAGCGGCAGCGTCGCCCTGGGGTCGCCGAGCAGCGCCGCGTGCGCCGGGTGGTTCTTGCCGATCTCCCACGGATCGTTGTCGAGGTGGACGAGCCTGGTGCCGGGAGCCAGCGACTCGATCCCGCTCGCCTGGCTCTGCGTCAGCAGGTCGGCACCGATGGAGATGAGCAGGTCATGCCGCTCCATGACGCTGCGCAACGCCGGGGCCATGCGCGACACGCTTCCGGCATAGAGCGGATGGTTCGTCGGAAAAGCGGCGGTGTTCGCCATGCCTTCGAGGTGCACCGGCGCGCCGATCGCCTCGGCCAGCGCCGCCAGCTCGGCATGTGCATCGCTGCGCGGCACGGCGTCGCCGGCGAAGATGACGGGGGTCGCGCTGGCGGCGATCAGATCGGCAGCCGCTTCGATCGCATCGGCGTCGGCGACGATGCGCGCGCCGATGCGCGTCGGTTCCAGCAGGTCGAGTCCGCCCTCGCCAACGAGTGTCACCTCGGTCAGCAGGTCGCCGGGGATCGACAGGAACACCGGTCCGGTCGGCTGCGTCAGCGCGACCTTGGCGGCGCGGCGCACGGCGCGCGGCAGGTCCGCCAGCCGCCCGACCTCGTGGCTCCACTTGACCAGTGGCCGCGCCAGCGTCGCCAGATCGTCCCACAGCAACGGCTCGGTCAGCGCGAACGACGTATCCTGCTGCCCGGCGGTGACGAGGATCGGCGCGCCCGCTTTCCTGGCATTGTAGAGCATCCCCATCGCGTTCCCGAGGCCCGGGGCGGCATGGAGGTTGGCGACCGCGAGCTTGCCCGTCGCCTGCGCGTAGCCGTCGGCCATGCCGAGCACGACGATTTCGTTCAGGCCTAAAATATAGCGGATGGCGCGCGGCTGGTGCGGCTCGACGACGAAGGCGTCCATCAGCGGCAGTTCGGTGGTGCCGGGGTTGCCGAAGACGAATTCGACCCCCTCCGACCGCAGCAGGTCGAGGAATATGTGCTTGCCGGGCGTGGCGGTCATGGTTCGCGGATCTCGGGTGGCGGTGCCGCGCCGTCTTAAGCCGGGGCGAGAGCGCCGTCACCCCGCGCA
This sequence comes from uncultured Sphingomonadaceae bacterium, assembly GCA_964246975.1. Lineage (GTDB taxonomy): Bacteria > Pseudomonadota > Alphaproteobacteria > Sphingomonadales > Sphingomonadaceae > Glacieibacterium. The sequence goes on along the minus strand of CAXTSL010000075.1, from coordinate 14,870 downwards.
CTGAGCGTGTCGAGCGCGCCTCGACCGCATGATTCGACACCACATCCGGCGTCGGGCGCGGCGCAACGCGTTAATCGTCGCGCAACTGTGGGCGAACTAACACAGATCGGCTGAATTCGCGGGGGCTTGTGCCGTTTTGGGGCGTTAGGACTCGCAACGGTAACGAGTCGCCTGTTAGGCGCGGGAATACGATGACCAGGGGCATGACACGGGCAGCCGGATTGACCGGCATGGTTGCGATACTCGCGACCGCGTTGCCGTGCGCCGCCGCGACGCAGAGCGCGTCGCAACGCCCGACCAAGTCGCGCGTCACCGTCGAATCGGGCGAGCGCCTGCGCGGCAGCACGGTGACGCCGTTCGCGCCGCCCCTGCTCGACACCGCGCATTTCGCCTTTACCGCGCCGGGGCGCGCGTCGAGCGCGCGCTTCGACACCGTCGAGCGCGCCTTTCGTTTCACCCCCTCGGGACAGGTCAACAACCGCAAGGCGTTGAGCCTCGGCGTCACGTCGCGCGTCGTCGCCGCCGCACCCGACGCGTCGCGCGCCGCAGTCGGCGATGCGTCGACCGCGTCGCCGTCGGCTTACAACGTCGGCCTGGCGGTGGCATGGCGCGGCTTCGCGGTGACCGGCGGCTATTCGCGCTTCGATGGCGGTGCGGCGGCGCTCGGACCCAACCGCCGCGACGCGGTCGATGTCGGGCTCGCCTATCGCGGCAAGAACTGGAAGACCGCGCTGCAGGTCGCCGCCGAATCGGGGTCGCCGCTGCTGCTGACGCCGCTCGAGCGCCGCTATTCGGTCGATCTCGGCGGGGCCTATGCGGTCGCGCCGCGCCTGTCGCTGTCGGGCGGTGTGCGCTACAAGCTCGCGCCCGTCGCGCCGAGCATCCTCGACGCCGACCGCGCCGACCAATCGGTGTATCTGGGCACCGCCTTCAGCTTCTAGGTGCGGCTGGGGAACTGGCGCGCTTGCTTGTGCCCGCTATAGCAGCGCCATGACCGACGAGAACATTCCTGCGACGCGCCTCGAGATCGTGCGCGCGCGACTCGAACGCGCGGTCGCGATGGCGGGCCGCGCGGCAGGTTCGGCGCGGCTCATCGCGGTGTCGAAGACGCACGACGCCGCGACAATCGAACCGCTGCTCGCCGCAGGTCAGCGCGATTTCGGCGAGAACCGCGTCG
>CAXTSL010000075.1:0-13683 GCA_964246975.1 uncultured Sphingomonadaceae bacterium | reverse complement strand
GAACTTGCGGCGCGCGGCCGAGGTGGTGGCCTGGCTGCGCGCGCGCTGGCCCGATCGCCGCCTCCACCTCGTCGGGCAGCTCCAGTCGAACAAGGCCGATGCGGCAGTAGCGCTGTTCGATGCGATCCACAGCGTCGATCGACCGTCGCTGGTCGCCGCGCTGGCCAAGGCCTGCGCCGCACAGGGGCGGACGCCCCAGTGCTTCGTCCAGGTCAATATCGGCGACGAGGTGCAGAAAGGCGGCGTCGCGCTCGCCGACCTCACCGCGCTGCTCGACACCGCGCGCACCGCCGGGCTGCCGATTGCCGGACTGATGTGCGTGCCGCCGGCGGGCATCGAGGCCGCGCCGTTTTTCGCGCTGCTGCAGAAGCTGGCGCGCGACCAGGCGCTGCGCGACCTGAGCATGGGGATGTCGGAGGACTTCGAGACCGCCGCGATGCTCGGCGCGACCCACGTCCGCGTCGGCAGCGCGCTGTTCGGCGCGCGGGGGGCCTGATGCGGATCGGTATCGACCTCGGCGGGTCGAAGATCGAGGGGGTCGCGCTCGACGAAGCCGGCGCGGTGGCGGCGGCACTGCGCGTGCCGACGCCGCAGCAGGATTACGACGCGACGCTGGGCGCGGTGGCGCATGTCGTCGCGGTGCTCGAAGCCGAGATCGGTGCCTCGGCGCGTGTCGGCGTCGGCGCGCCGGGGTCGCTGTCGCGCCGCGCCGACGACGCCGGCAATCGGCTCTGGCAGGGGGCCAACGCGACGTGGATCAACGCCCGCGCGCTGCCCGCCGACCTGTCGGCACGACTGGGCCGCGACGTGCGCGTCGCCAACGATGCCAATTGCTTCGCGGTGTCCGAAGCCGCCGACGGCGCGGCGGCGGGCGCGCACGTCGTCTTCGGGGTGATCGTCGGCACCGGCTGCGGCGGCGGCATCGTCGTCGATGGGCGACCGTTGGCGGGGCACAACGGCATCGGCGGCGAATGGGGCCACACGCCGCTGCCGTGGCCGCGCGCGGACGAATATCCGGGCCCGCTGTGCTTTTGCGGCAAGCGCGGCTGCCTCGAGACCTGGGTCGCGGCGAAGTCGCTCGAACGCGACTTCCGCGATCGCGGCGGTACGGCGCTGAGCGCGACCGCCATCGCCGACGCCGCCGCTGCGGGCGAGGGCCTCGCGGTTGCGGTCCTCGACGACTATGTCGACCGGCTGGCGCGCGGTCTCGCGGTGGTGGTCGATATCGTCGATCCCGACGTCATCGTGCTCGGCGGCGGTGCGAGCCGGATCGCCGCGCTGTACGAGCGCCTGCCTGCGGCGATCGCCGCGCACGCCTTTTCGGACAGCCTTGCGACGCCCGTCGTCCGCGCCCGCCACGGCGACGCGAGCGGGGTGCGCGGCGCGGCACAGCTCTGGGACCGGGTGTGAATCGACCGGCGCGCATCGCGATGATCGCGCACGACCAGCGCAAGGACGCGCTCGTCGCGTGGGCCGGCCGTCATATCGAGCGACTCCGCCACTGCCCCCTGACCGCCACCGGCACGACGGGGCACCGCCTGCGCGCGGCGCACCCGTTCCTCGACGTGACCTGCGTCAAGAGCGGGCCGCTGGGCGGCGATCAGCAGATCGGCGCGCTGATCGCGGAAGGGCGGCTCGACATGATGATCTTCTTCATCGACCCGCTGTCGCCGCTGCCGCACGATGTCGACGTCAAGGCGCTGACGCGGCTGGCGACGCTCTACGACCTGCCGATGGCGTTGAACGAAGCGACCGCCGACCTCATCGTCGTTGCCGCCTGAGCGGCCATCCGCAGTCGCCGCCTGCGCGGCTATTTCGCGGCGCGCGCGATAGCTTCCTCGATCATTCGCGCCGCGCCCTCGGCATCGACCCACGCGCCGACGCGGACCCATTTGCCCGCCTCCAGATCCTTGTAATGCTGGAAGAAATGCGCGATCTGGCGGGTGATCAGCGGCGGCAGGCCGGTGTGGTTGCGGACATCGGCGTAGATCGGGTGGAGGGCATCGACGGGCACCGCGAGGATCTTCTCGTCGCCGCCGCCCTCGTCCTCCATGACCAGCGCGCCGATGGGCCGCACGCGCACCACCGCCCCGGGCACCAGCCGCGTCTCGCCGACGATCAGCACGTCGATCGGGTCGCCGTCGGCGGACAGGGTGTGCGGAATGAAGCCGTAGTTGCCGGGGTACGACATCGCGGTGTGGAGGAAGCGGTCGACGAACAGCGCGCCCGACGCCTTGTCCATCTCGTACTTGACCGGCTCGCCGCCTGCGGGAACCTCGACGATGACGTTGACATCGTGCGGCGGATTGCGGCCGATGGGGATGCGGGCGATGTCCATGCCCGCACTCCTAGCCTTGCCGCATGGCCGCCGCCAGCGGGTTCAGCGGTCCGCGCGTCAACTGCGCCGCCAGTCGACGCTGAGGTCTTCGCGGAAGGCGAAGCGCTGGAGGTGGCCGGCGACCGCGCCTTCGAGGCGTTCGAGCCCGGCGAGATCGCTGGCGAGGACGGTCAAGCCAAGCGCCCCGGGCGCGGCGGTGAAATGTGCCGCTCCAGTGCCGAAGTTGACCCGGCCGTGCTCGGCGTCGAACTCGGTTTCGAAACGGTGGCTCCAGTGCTTGCACAGCTGCTGAAGATAGCGCGACGCATGGGCGGTCGGCACGGTGGCGCACGCGATGGCGTCGGGGAGCATCTCAGCTCCTTTCGATGTCGAGCGCGGCGGCGTCGAGGACTGCCGCGATGCGCGCCGCCGCCGCATCGTCGATGCCGCCCCGACCCAGCCGCAGCTTGAGCGCGAAGCGCAGGTTCGCCATGGCGCGCAGGATGCGCGGGGTGAAGTCGCCGTCGCCGCCCGCCTCGGCGATGCGCGCCATGATGCCGTCGACCGTCGCGGCGTTGTCGGCGAGATGCGCGGTGCCGCTGGCGGTGATCGTGTACTGGCGCTTGCTGCCTTCGGTGGTTTCGGAGCGCACGAAGCCCAGTTCCTCGAGCATCGTCAGCGTCGGGTAGACGACGCCGGGCGACGGCGCATAGGCCCCGCCGAGGCGGGCCTCGATCTCGCGGATGAGTTCATAGCCGTGGCGCGGCGTCTCGGCGATCAGCGACAGGATGAGCAAGCGCAGGTCGCCGTGCTGGAACATCCGCCCGCGCCGCCCGTGACGCCCACCGAAGATATGGCCGGGACCATGGCCGTGATGCCCGCGATGGTGGTGGAACAACATGTATCGTGACTCCATTTCGATATGTCTGCTGTCTAGATATATCTAAATAGGGCCGCAATGCAAGGGTGGATCGATAAATCCCGTTCCGTCGTAGCGTCGCGCCCGTCAGAAATCGCAGGTCAGGCGCCAGAGCTTTGCCGGGCGGTCGAGCTCGATGCGCGTGCAGTGGTCGAGGACATCCCGACCGACGAGGATCCACGGCGTGCCCCGGCGCTTCTTCGACGCGGTGACGGTGATCGCGTCGGCGTCGTCGTCCGCCGTGCTCGTCCCCGCCTTCGCCGCCGCGTCGAGTGCTTTCATCCTCGCTTCGGTGATGCGCGCCGCCGGGCGTACCAGCGGCAGGCCGAGCAGGCGCGCGCCGGGAACAGGAGCCAGGCGCTCGAACGGCAGGTGCACGGCAGGAAACGGCGTCCACAGCCCCACCGTGCCCGCGCGCCGAACGACGCCCACGCGCGCCAGCGCATCCGCCGCGCCCCGGCTCATCACCGTGTCGGGCGACACGAGGTCGAGGCCGACGGTGACCTTGGTACCGTCGATCGTCGCGTCGACCAGCGCATCGCCGCGTCCCTGCCGGGTCAGTTCGATCGTCCGCCCCGGCGGCCCGGCGCGTTGCAGCACGACGCGCTCGGCGTCGATGCTGAGCAGCGACACGATGGCGTCGGCATCGGCGGCGATGGCCTTGTCGATCCAGATCGTCGGCACGCCATGCGGCGGCAGGCCCGCAAGGCCGACGTCGTAGAAATTGCCGCGCGCTACCGCCGACCCGCCCGGGATCAGCGGATTCTTGACTGTCGCCTTGCCGACGATCGGAAACGCCTTGAGCTTCGCCGCCTCGGCCGGCCCCAAATTGAGCAGCAGCGCACTGTCGAAACCGAGCGCGAGGCGCGCCGTGACGGTGGCGCGCTTGATCGTCGCACGCGTCATCGGCTGACCGTCGCGTGGCCAGTCGAGGGTCACGAGGGGCACGGTCTTCGCCGCCAGCGGGGCCGCCAGCAGCAGAGTCGCCACGGCCCGCGCGAGACTCGTCGGAACCCTCAACGGGCGTCCGATGGGCCGCCGGTCAGGACGAAACGCCGGTCGCAATAGCCGCAGTCGGCGGAGCCCGCGCTGCCCATCTGCAGCCAGACGCGCGGGTGGCCGGGGACGCCGTCCTCTTCGCCGTCGCACGCGGTGCGCGTCGAGTCGGTATAGAAGACCTGCGGCGGCGGGATGGTTTCCATGGCCCACGCCCCTAGCAAAGCCGCCGCAGGCGCGAAAGCCGCAGGCGCGCAATCGTCACCGGCCTGTCACCGCGCCGACGCAAACATGCTGCAGCTGCGAAGATGTCGACGACAATCCAGGGGACGCTTCGTGAAACTCGCCATGCTGCTCGGCACCGCCGGCGTTTCGGTTCTCAGCGTCGGATCCGCCACGGCGCAGGTCGTCGAGACGGCTCCCGTCGGCGTGGAAAGCGCCGCCAACCCCGCCAACCAACCCGGCGACGAGGATTTCGCCGATATCGTCGTCACCGCGCAGAAGCGGGCGGAAAAGCTCGGCGACGTGCCGATCACGATCACCGCGTACACCGGCAAGCGGCTGCGCGACATCGGCGTGACGCAATTCGACCAGCTGTCGGCCTATGTCCCCGGCCTCAACGTCCAGGAGCAGAGCCCCAACAACCCCGGCTTCGTGATTCGCGGGATCACCTCGGACTCGGGGTCGTCGCAAGGGTCGCCAGCGGTGACGATCTACCTAAACGGTATCGACGTCAGCCGGTCGCGCGGGTCGTATTTCGACCTCTACGACCTCGAGCGCATCGAGGTCGTCAAGGGCCCGCAGGCGACGCTGTTTGGCACCGCGGCGGCGATCGGCGCGGTCAGCGTCATCACCGCGCGCCCGCGTCCCGGCCTGTCGGGCGAACTGCGCGCCGCCTACGGCAACTTCAACCAGTACAAGGTCGACGGCTTCGTCAACGGCGGCAACGAGACGCTCAGCGGTCGCCTCGCCTTCGCGGTCAAGCTGCGCGACGGCGTCGTCCCCAACATCGCCGGAAGCGCCGGTTCGCAGACGCCGAACGGGCCGCGCAAGGACGACCTCAACGGTCAGGGCCAGTACGGCGCGCGCGCCTCGCTGCGCTTCACGCGCGGCGATGTCGTCGTTGACCTGATCGGCACCTACGACGGCCAGCGCGCGCCGGGCACCGCGTTCAAGTCGGGCACCTTCGCGCCGACGGGCGGTACGACCTCGCCGTTCACCTTCGCCGAAGTCGCGGGCTCGCCGCAGAGCGCGGCGGTACTCGGCTACGATCAGCCGCACCTGACGCGCAACGTCTACGACGGCAATCTGACCGCGCGCTGGACCCCCGACGGGCCATTCAGCTTCACCGAAGTCCTCGGCTACCGCCAGTTCGACAGCAACGAGGTCTTCGACGCCGACGGCACCCAGGCGGCCTATCTCGAATTCGCCGAGGACGCGCGCGGCAAGCAGTTCAGCACCGAAACGCGCATCAACTACGACAGCGAGCATCTGCGCGGCTTCGCGGGCTTCACCTATTTCCACGAGTCGGGCTCGCAGCGCGTGCCGTTCGCGACCGAGGAAGGCACCTACCTGCAATGCGCCGCGCGCCTGGTACCCGGCCTCGCGTGCATCAACGCCGCCGGCGTCGTCACGGCCCTGCAGGCGACCGCGCTGCTGACCGCCGGGCGCTTCACGGCGCTGCCGTACAGCTCGGTGTTCAAGAACTCGGCGGTCATCGACACGTTTTCGGCCTTCGCCGACGCGACGTGGCTGCCGCTGCCGCGTCTCGAGCTGACCGCCGGTGCGCGGCTGCTGATCGAGCGCCGCGAGAGCGGCTTTACCGCGAGCGTGCCCAATTCGGTGATCACGCGCGCCCCGCTGATCCCGGGGCAGGTTGACACGCGCGGCGCGACCTTCGAGGCCGAGGGCGATTTCCAGGCCTTTCTGCCGCGCGCCAACATCCTGTATCGCGCCACCGACTTCGCCAATCTCTACTTCACCTATTCGCGCGGCCGCCGCTCGCCCGTCGTCCAGCTCGGCGTCGCGGCGGGCGGTCTGCCGTCGCGGACCGACGTGCGCGAGGAAAAGGTCACCAACTACGAAGGCGGCATCAAGCTGTCGGCGGGGCGTTTCAGCGGCAGCCTCGGCGGCTTCCACCAGGCCTACGACAACTTCCAGGTTTCGGTCGTGCGCCCCGGCCTGCCCAATATCACGCAGAGCGCGGGGACGGCGACCGTCGACGGCGTCGAAGCCGAGGCGGCGGCGCAGCTCGGGCGGCATCTCAGCGTCTTCGCCAATGGCGCGTACATCGACGCCAAGGTCGACGAGAATCCGCTCTACCCGACCTTCTCGGGCGACCGTTTCCGCCTGCAGTCAAAATACCAGGCCGCCGCCGGGGGCACGCTGACCATCCCCGTCACCGACCGGCTCGAAGTCTTCGCGACGCCGACCGTCACCTACCGCTCGGGACTGTTCTTCGAGCTGCCCAACAACCCGATCATCTATCAGGGCGCGGTGACGCTGGTGAACCTGCGGGCCGGGGTCCAGTCGGCCGACGGCAAGTGGCAGCTGCTCGGCTATGCGACCAACCTCGCCGACCGCGCCTATCTCGTCGATGCGGGCAACACCGGCGGCGCGTTCGGCATCCCGACCTTCATCCGCGCGCAGCCGCGCCTCTACGGTGTCGAGGGGGTTTTCCGCTTCTGACCTTGCCGCTCGGGACGCGCGCGGCTACCCCCGCCCGCGATGACTGTTCCCGCCACGACCAGCGCCATCTCGATCCGGGGTCTGTCGAAGACCTATGCCAACGGCAAGCAGGCGCTGGGCCATATCGACCTCGAAATCCCGCGCGGCAGCATGTTCGGGCTGCTCGGCCCCAACGGCGCGGGCAAGTCGACGCTGATCAACATCCTCGCGGGGCTCGTCAACAAGTCGGCGGGCAGCGCGACGGTGTGGGGGTTCGACATCGACGAGCACCCGCGCAACGCCAAGGCGTCGATCGGCATCGTGCCGCAGGAAATCCTGTTCGATGCGTTCTTCACGCCGTTCGAGACGCTCGAACTGCAGGCGGGCCTTTACGGCGTGCCGCCCAAAAAACGCCGGACGATGGAAATCCTCACCGCCGTGCGCCTCGACGACAAGGCGCACGTCTATTCGCGCACCCTGTCGGGCGGCATGAAGCGGCGGCTGCTGGTGGCCAAGGCGATGGTCCACAACCCGCCGGTGCTGGTCCTCGACGAGCCGACCGCCGGCGTCGACATCGAACTCCGCCAGCAGCTCTGGGCCTATGTCCGCGAACTCCACGCCAGCGGCACGACGGTGGTGCTGACGACGCATTATCTCGAGGAAGCCGAGGCGCTGTGCGACCGTATCGCGATCATCGACAATGGCGCGGTGGTGGCGAACGACCTGACGGGGACGCTGCTCGCCACTGCGCAGGACAAGCTGCTGGTAGTGACCTTCGACGCCGACCTCGACGTCGTGCCCGAGGGGTTGGGCGAGCGCGCCGAACTGCGCGGGCCCCGCAGCCTCGCAATCACCTATGACAAGAGCCGGACGCAGGCGGGCGACCTGCTGGCGCGGCTGGGCGCGGTGGGGTTGAAGGTCGTCGACGTGTCGACGCAGGAGGCCGATCTCGAGGACGTGTTCCTCAAGCTGACGCGGCGGACGGCGTAGCTTTCCTTCCCCCTCAAGGGGAGAGGTAATCGAGCGTCTTGCCCTCGTCACAACCCGCGCGCATCATCTCGCGCGATGCTCCCACGCCCCGCGCGCGCGCTGACCGCCAGCCTGATCGGTGCCGCTGCACTGCTCGGCGTTCGCGCGTCGAGCGGCCCGCAGGCGGCGGTCGAGCTGTTCTCGCCGCTGGGGTCGGTCGAGAAGGTCGAGCAGATCAAGCTGCGCTTCGCCACGCCGATGGTTGCGTACGGCGATCCGCGCCTGCCAGCGCCGATTTCGGGCAATTGCGGCCCCGTGGCGAGCGGGCGCTGGGTCGATGCGCGGACCTATGCGATCGACCTCGCGGTGCCGCTGGCGGGCGGGCAGCGCTGCGCCTTCACCCTCAGCGCAGGACTCAAGGACGCGAGCGGTGCGGTCGTGCAGGGCCGCCGCGCCTTCGCCTTCGATACCGGCGGGCCGACGATCCGCACCCTGATACCGCAGGAAGACAGCGGCGGCATCGAGGAGGACGCGGTGTTCCTCCTCGCGCTCAACGCGCGCCCGACGCCTACCAGCCTCGCGGCCCACGCGTCGTGCCGCATCGAAGGGGTCGGCGAGGTGGTGCCGCTCGACCTGCTGCCCGACACGGCGCGCGACCGGATCGTCGCCGGGACCGCCAAGGACTATCGCACGCGCGAATTCCTGACCGAGGCGGGGCTGCGCAAGCCCGATTACGAGGTCGAGGGCAGCGGCCCCAACCCTCGCGCCGAGGTCGTCGCGGTGAAGTGCCGTCGCACGCTGCCGTCGGGCGGACGCGTCGCCCTCGTCTGGGGCGCGGGCATCACGACCGCCAACGGGTTGGCGACGCCGACCGCGCGGAGGCTCGACTTCAAGGTCCGCCCCGCCTTTGCGGCGCGCTTCGAATGTTCGCGCGTCAATGCGGGCGCGACTTGCTCGCCGCTCGAAGCAATGCGCGTCAGCTTCACGGGGCAGGTGCCGCGCGCGCTCGCGGCACAGGTGCGACTGGTCGGGCCGCGCGGCGCCGTCATACCTGAGAAATTCGACGCACACGCGGTCACCATCGACACGGTGACCTTCAAAGGCCCGTTCGACGAGCGTGCGCGCTACCGTGTCGAGATGCCCGCCGGACTGACCGACGACGCCGGCCGCCCGCTGACCAACGCCGCGCGCTTCCCGCTCGACACGCAGACCGGCGACCTGCCGCCGCTGGTCAAGTTCGCGGGCGCGTTCGGCATCGTCGAGGCGGCGGAGGACGGGGTTCTGCCGGTGACGCTGCGTGCCGTCGAGACCAATGTCGCGGCGCTCGGGCTGGGGCCGCTGCGGGGTCGCGAGGTCTCGACGCGGACCGACGCCGAAGTCGCGGCGTGGCTGCGGACGCTCGGCGATGCCGAGGACGGGAGCAGCTACGAGGAGAAGTCCGCCGGGTCCGACGAGACGACGACGATCAACACGACGCGATCGAAGCCACTGCTGACCACCGCCACGTCGCGCGCCTTCACAATCCCCAAGCCCGGCGGCGCGCGTGCCTTCGAGGTCGTCGGCATCCCGCTGCGGACCAACGGTTTTCACGTCGTCGAGATCGCCTCGCCGATCCTGGGGCGCGCGCTGCTGTCGAAGGGCGGTACGCGCTACGTCGCATCGGGCGCGCTGGTGACGGGCATGGCGGTGCATTTCCAATGGGGCAAGGGGCGCAGCCTCGCGTGGGTGACACGCCTTGCCGACGCGGGCGTCGTGGCGGGCGCGCAGGTGGCGATCAGCGATAGTTGCTCGGGCCTGCTGCTGTGGCGCGGCACGACCGATACGAGCGGGCGCGCGGCGGTGCCCGACACGCTCCCCGAGCCGTCGAGCTATGGCAGCTGCAAATACGGCGCGCACCCGCTGATGGTCAGCGCGCGCACGGCGGACGATTATTCGTTCACGCTGACGACGTGGAACAACGGCATCCAGCCGGGCGATTTCCAGCTGCCCACCGGTTACGGCAGCGACACCGGCATCTGGCACACGGTGTTCGACCGCACCCTGCTCAAGGGCGGCGAGACGGTGCACATGAAGCACATCGTCCGCGCGCGCACCGACGCCGGGTTCGGCTGGCCGAAGGATTTGCCCAAGGACGCGACGCTCGTCGTCCGCCACGTTGCCTCAGACCAGAGCTATGAACTGCCGTTGCGCATGGGGCCCGACGGCATCGGGGTCAGCGACTGGACGGTTCCCAAGGCGGCGGCGCTCGGCGACTATGCGGTTAGCATCGGCGCGAAAGGCGCGAGCGAGCGCCATCAATCGGGCAGCTTTAAGGTCGAGGAGTTCCGCCTGCCGACGATCCGCGCCTCGGTGCGCGGGCCGACGGCGAAGCAGGTCGCGCCGTCGGCGGTGCCGCTCGACCTGTCGCTGACCTATTTGTCGGGCGGGGCCGTCGCGCGTGCGCCGGTCAAGCTGCGCACGCAGGTCGAACCGCGCGAGGTCGGCGTCGCCGACTACCCGGCCTTCACCTTCGGCGGCGAGAGCGTCGTGGCGGGCATCGTCCCCCTCGACGGCGGCGAGGAGGCTGCCAGCCCCGGACCATTGCGCGCCAGCGTCCAGCCGGTGACACTGGCGGCGAACGGCGGCGCGCGCGTCGTCATCGGCAAGCTCGCGCCTGTAACGCAGCCGTCGCGCCTCGTCGCCGAGATGGATTACGACGACGCCAACGGCGAGGTCGCGACGGTCCGCACCAGGATCGACCTCGATCCGGCGGCGGTGCGCGTCGGCATCGCCAGCGACGGCTGGCTGATGAAGGCCGACGACCTGCGGCTGAAGCTCGTCGTCGTCGATCTCGACGGCAAGCCGGTGCGCGGCACCCGCGTCACCGTCGGCCTGTTCAGCCGCGAGACCTATTCGTACCGCAAGCGCCTCGTCGGCGGCTTCTACGCCTACGACAACAGCCGCGAGACCAAACATCTGAACGCCGACTGTTCGGGAACGAGCGACGCCAAGGGTCTGGTGCTCTGCAAGATCGACGCAGGCGTGACGGGCGAGGTCATCGCGCAGGCGACCGCGACTGACGCACAAGGCCGCGTCAGCCGCGCGACCAAATCGATCTGGCTCGCGGGCGACGACGACTGGTGGTTCGGCGGCGACAATGGCGACCGCATGGATGTCGTCCCCGAGGCCCCCGAATACGCCGTCGGGGGTACCGCGCGGCTGCAGGTCCGCATGCCCTTCCGCTCGGCGACCGCGCTGGTCAGCGTGCTGCGCGACGGCGTCATCGACAGCTTCGTCACGCAACTCAGCGGCAAGGACCCAGTCGTCGAGGTCGCGATGCGGCGCGGCTATGCCCCCGACGTGTACGTCTCGGTGCTCGCGGTACGCGGGCGCGTCGCGGGCTGGCGGCTGTGGCTGGCGGACCTCGCGCGGCGCTGGCATCTGCCGTGGATCAGCCGCGACGCCGCGTCGCCGACCGCGCTGATCGACCTCGCCAAGCCGAGCTACCGTTTCGGCATGGCCAAGCTGCGCGTCGGCTGGGACGACCACCGGCTCGGGGTGAAGATCGCCACCGACAGCCCGACCTACGGCGTCCGCAAGACCGCGAGCGTCGCGGTGCAGGTCGCCGCGCCCAAGGGCCGCACGCTGCCGCCGGGCAGCGAGATCGCCTTCGCCGCGGTCGACGAGGCACTGCTGCAATTGCAGGACAACCCGACATGGGACGTGCTGACGACGATGATGGCCGAGCGGCCCGTCTGGGTGCAGACGTCGACCGCGCAGTCGCAGGTCGTCGGCAAGCGCCATTATGGCCTGAAGGCGGTCGCGGCGGGCGGTGGCGGCGGCGGCGAGGCGGGCGGGCAGGTGCGGCGCGACTTCCAGCCCCTCCTGCTCTGGCAGGCGCGCGTGCCCCTCGACGCACAGGGCCGCGCGCGTTTGGCAGTGCCGCTCAACGATTCGCTGTCGCGCTTCCGGCTCGTCGCGGTGGCGACCGGCGGGGCGGACCTGTTCGGGACGGGCGCGGCGAGCATCCGCACGACGCAGCCGCTCCAGCTCCTCGCGGGCATCCCGCCGCTGGTCCGCGAAGGCGACCGCTATGTCGCGACGGTGCTGGCGCGCAACGCCACGGGCGCGGCGATGAACGTGCGCCTGATCGCTACTGCGGGAGGCGTCACGCTGCCAACCAAGGCCATGACGATCGCCGCCAACGATGCCGTCACCGTCGGCTGGGGCGTCGTCGCGCCCGCGACTTCGGGCGAGATCGCGTGGAGCGTCGCCGCCGATGCCGGGCCTGCGAAGGATGCGGTGCGCGTCGCGCAGACCGTTGCGCCCGCCGTGCCGACGACCGTCTGGCAGTCGACCCTCGTCCAGCTGACACCGGCGACGCGCTTCCCCGTCGCTTTGCCCGTCGGCGCGCTGCCGGGGCGCGGCGGGCTCGACGTGGCGCTCAGCCGGACGCTCGGCGGGGCGCTGCCCGGCGTCCGCGCGTACATGCGCGACTATCCCTACGACTGTATCGAGCAGCAACTCAGCCGCGCCGTCGCGCTCGGCGACCGGGGGATGTGGGAGCGCAGCGCCGCGCTCCTCCCCGCCTATCTCGATCCGGACGGGCTGGTGCGCTACTTCCCTGCCGAGTGGATCAAGGGCGACGACAGCCTGACCGCGTACATCCTGCGCCTGTCCGCCGACAGCGGCTGGCCGCTGCCCGATGACGCACGCACGAGGATGATCGCCGGGCTGCAAGGCTTCGTCGGCGGCAAGGTCGAGCGCAGCCACGCGCGCGTCCTCGTCATCGACAAGTCGAACGGCGATGCAGGCCTCGCGGGCTTCGGCGGCGACCTTGCGACGCGGCGCTTGGGCGCGATCGCGGCGCTGGTGGCGAACAAGGCCGCCACCCCCGCGATGCTCGAACCGCTGAGCCAGACCCCCGATGCGTGGCCGACGATCGGCGTCGTCGACTGGGCGTACATCCTCCAGCGGCTGCCCGGCGTCCCCAACGGCGCGGCCAAGCTGACGCAAGCCGGGCATATCCTGCGCGCGCGTCTCGACCTGCAGGGCACGCGGCTGACGCTGGCGCGCGCCGACGACCCGTGGCAGGTGCTGGCGTCGCCCGACAGCACGGCGTCACGCCTGCTGACGACCGTCGCCCGGCTGCCCGACTGGCGCACCGACATCGGTGCCATCGCGCGCGTGCTGATGCTCCGCCAGCAGCGCGGCCATTGGGATACGACGGTCGCCAACGCCGTCGGGACGCTCGCCATCGCCGACTTCTCGCGCCGCTTCGAGAGCGTGCCCGTCACCGGCGCGACGCGCGCGACGCTCGGACTTCGAACGCAATCCTTCGTCTGGGCAGGCAGCGCCAACCCCGCCCCCGCGACGCTGGCGTGGCCCGCCGCGCAATCGGCGTTCGAGGTCGCGCACAGCGGCACCGGGGCCCCTTGGGCGATCGTCACCGCGCGCGCCGCCGTGCCGCTCGCCAAGCCGTTTGCCAGCGGTTTCGCGGTCAGGCGGCAGGTCTTTCCCGTCACCCGCGCCGACCCGGCCCATTGGAGCCGCGGCGACGTGATGCGCGTGCGGATCGAAGTGACGCCGCGCAGCCTGCTCGAATGGGTCGTCATCAACGACCCCGTCCCCGCCGGGGCGACGATCCTCGGCGGGTCGCTCGGCGGGCGGTCGGAGATCCTCGCGGGCGCAGCGACGACTGGCCTGCAGCCGACCTTCGTCGAGCGGCGGAGCGATGCGGTCCACGCGCACTACGCCGCCGCGCAGCGGGGTACGATCGTCTACGAATACACGTTGCGGCTCAATTCGCAGGGGGTGTTTAGCCTGCCGCCAACGC
>CAXTSL010000074.1:0-16601 GCA_964246975.1 uncultured Sphingomonadaceae bacterium | reverse complement strand
GGCAGCGAGACGCTGGCGACGCTCGGGCAGACGGGCCTGGCGGGGTCGAACATCGTCGCCACGGCGAGCGCAGCGGCAAGCGTCGACACCGCTACGAGCGCACGCGACCTGATCGTGCGCGGAGCCAACGCGCTCCTGACCACCAGCACCGCGAAGCGCGACATCGCGGTCACGGCGACTGCCGGTACGGCGACCGCGACGACCGCGACCGCCGACCGCGACCTGTTCGTCGCCTCGAGCGGCGCGACCGGCACGTTGGCGACGCTGACCACGGGCGTCGCGGGCCGCGACGTGACCGTCACCGGCCCCGCAGTGCTCATCGGCAGCGCGACGGCGGGCGACGATATCGTCGCTGCGGCAAGCGCGGGCACACTGACTGCGACGACGCTGACCGCTACCGGTCTTGGGACCGGCGCGGCGGCGGACAACGAAGCCACCGACCTGGTCACCGCCAAGCGCGCCGATGGCGTCGCGGTCGCCAACCCGTCGGTCGCCCCGGCGGTCGCGGTCGTGGGCTTGAACGGCAGCAACATCGTCGCGGTCGCATCGGGCGACGTGACGATCACGACGCAGCTCAAGGCGGCGCGCGGCATCCAGCTTGGCTCGCTGACCGGCACCGTCAATGCCCTCGAGGGCATCGCGACGGCGGGCGATATCACCATCGTCGCGCCGGTCATCAGTGCGCCGACGCTGACGGCGGGCGGCATCATCCGCGCCACCTCGACCGACCCGCTGATCGGTTCGACGACCCTCGGCGTGACTGCGGCGGGCGGCTTGATCGTCAACGCGGCGCTCGACGCGATCGTCCTGACCTCGGCGACGCTCACCAATTCAGCCGACATCACGGCGGGCCGCGACATCCTGATCGGCGCGAACGCGGCGGCGGACACGACGGTGCTGACGACGACGAGCGGCAGCGCCACGCTGCTCGCCGGCCGCGACGTGACGGTGTTCCAGAATATCGCGACGGGCACCAACCTGACGATTACCGCGACGAGCGGCGCGATCGGCCTCGCCAGCTTCACGGCGGGCAGCGCAGCGGCGCTGCAGGCGGCGGGCAATATCGGCGTCACCGGCCTCGCGCAATCGGGCACGACGCTGGGCATGACCGCGACGGGCGGCGGCATCGATGTCGGGACGCTGACGGCGGGCACGAGCGCTTTGCTCGCCGCCAGAACGACTATCGTCAGCGGTGCGACGACGGCGGGCACGACACTCGGGGCGACCGCCACCGATGGCAGCATCACACTGGCCAGCCTGAGCACCGGCAACGGCGCGACCCTGACGGCGGGAACCGACGTTACGGTTACCGATTTCGCGCGCACCGGCACGGCGCTTCCGGCAGGAGCGGCGACGGGCGGCGACTTCGGCGCGACGGCGACGACGGGCTCGATCAGCCTCGGCAGCCTGAGCGCGGCGACGGCGGCGACGCTTACCGCGCGGGGCAGTGCGACGGTCATCGGCGCGGCGACGGCGGGCGGTGCCTTCGCGGCGACCGCGACCGACGGCGCGCTGGCCTTCCTCAGTCTCGACGCGGGCGGCAGCGCGACGCTGCGCGCGGGCACCAGCATCGCGGTAACGCAGCTGGCGCGGTCGGGCGGGCTGTTCGACGCGCGCGCCACCGGCGGCGGGATCAGCGCGGCGACGCTGACCTCGGGCGGCGCGGTCCTGCTGCGCAGCGGCGGCGCGACGAGCGTCACCAACGCGGCGACAGCGGCGGGCAGCTTCGGCGCGGCCTCGGACACCGCAGGCCTCAGCTTCGGCAGCCTCGGCGCGGGCGGCGTCACGACCCTGCTGGCGCAGACCAATATCGCGGTCGGCGGCGCGGCGACGACGGGTGGCGACCTGACCGCCACCGCGACGACGGGCTCGCAGAACTATGGCAGCATCGGCGTCACCGGCAACGCGCTGCTCGCGGCGGCACAGAACATCGACGTGACGCGCACCACGGGCGCGGGCGGCGCGGTGGCGACGACGGGCGCATTGACCGCCAGCGGCAACGTCACAGCGACGGCGACGGCGGGGACGCTGAAGACCGACACGCTGACCGCGACCAGCGGTGCGGCGCGACTGATCGCGGGCGGCGATTTGATGGTCACCAACGCCGCGCGGTCAGGCGGGCTGTTCGACGCGCGCTCGACGGGGGCGAACATTGCGATCGGCTCGCTCGACGCGGGCGCGACGGCAACCCTCACCGCAGCGCGCGACATCCGGGTTACGGGTCTCGGCCGGTCGACCGGCGCGATGTCGGTGACGGCGGGACGCAATTTCCGCGCCGGATCGCTCGATGCCGCGTCGGCGACGCTGCTGGCGGGTACCGACCTCGTCGTCGACGGCGACGCGAAGTCGGGCGGCGTGCTGACCGCGACCGCGACGGCGGGCAAAATCGAAGCGGGCTCGGTGACGGCGGGCGGGGCGGCGACTTTGACCGCCGCGACCGACCTGACGGTTACGGGCCTGGCGCGCGCGGGCGGCGCGCTCCAGGCACGCGCCACCGGCGGGGCGCTGCGGATGGGGAGCCTCGACGCGCTCAGCGCGACGCTCAACGCCCAGCGCGACCTGACGGTCGTCGGCGCGGCGCGGACGACGGGCGCACTGGCCGCGACCGCGACCACGGCCAAGGTGACGTTCGGATCGCTCAACAGCGGCAGCGACGCGACACTGACCGCGACCGCAGGCGACATCGCGCTCGGCACCGGCGCGGCGGGGGCACCGCAGCCGACTGCCCAGACGACCGGCAAGCTGACCCTCACGGCGGCGACCGGCGCGATCAACGTCAACGGCGGCGTCAGCGCGGGGACCGACTACGCGATCACGGCGGGCAAGCTGGTGACGCTCAGCGCCGACGGCCTGACGCAACAGGGCGCGCGCGTGACGATCACCTCGCCCGACCTCGCGCTGTCGAATACGATGACGCTGCGCGCCACCGACCGTATCCAGCTCAACGTCAACGGTGCGCCCGTGACGCGCGTCGCGCTCGGCGACAACCTCGCGAGTTCGACGGCGACGAGCTACAGCCTGACCAATACCGAGATCGGGCGGATCAACGCGCCGAAGTTCGAGATCGACGCCGACAACGGCCTCGCGTCGAGCGCCTCGCGCACCATCGACATCGGTCGCGCGACACTGACCGACACGGTTACGCAGTTCGCGGTCAAGGCGCGCGGCGACATCACCATCACCGACACGCTGACCTATCGTTCGGCGGCGACCGGCACGCCGCGGGTGATGACGCTCGGCGGTTCGCTCGACGGCGGCGCGCTCGACAAGGGGGTCGCGGCCAACCCGCTCGCCGCGACGATCCGCGTCCTGACCCGCTCGGGCCTCGACAACGCGACGCCGGGCACCGGCGGCCAGATCGACGGCACGGGCTCGACCATCGGGCTGCGCGCGACCTATATCGCGCTCGGCGAGCCGCAACTGCCCGAGGTCGGCATCCCGTTCGTCAACGCGCTGCTGCCTGCGGTCGGATCGACGACGCCAGGGTTGCCGCTGACCATCGAGCAGCTGCGCGGGCAGTATTTCGCCAATGCCTCGTCGACCTTCTTCAGCGCGCAGCCGGTCTATACCAAGGTCACCCCAACCCCGCAGGCGAGCGTCAAGGCCGGGCAGCTGGTGCTCGCGCCCGGACAATGGGCGCTGATCCAGAACACCGGGCCGTCGGCGCAGATCGCGGGCGGCATCGAGGTATCGAGCCTGAGGCTGCTCAAGGTCGGCACGACCGACCCGCTGATCGGCGTGTTCGGGACGCTCGACGGCAAGAACGGTGTCGTTGCGGCGGTGCGGATCAGCGCCGACCAGCTCGACGGTATCACTCCCAACAACGTCCGGATCAACGGCTGCATCGCGCTGCAGTCCGCGAGTTGCATCCTGACCGGCGTGACGCTGCCGCTGATCAACCTTGTCGATCCGGGCGACGCGCTGCTGGTCAGCAACAACGCCGGACTGGCGCTGCCGCTCGATCTGGTGACCGGCGCATCGAACGAAGTGCTGTGGCGCGACAGCGACGACGACGAAGACGAGGAAGCGCGCAAGGCGGCTCCGGGCCAGGCGGTCAAACCCGCCGCGGCACCGGCGCGGCCGACAGGGGGTCGATGATGTCGAAGCCGATCAAAGCGTTGCGCGCGACCGGCGTTGCGACAAGTCTCGTCGCACTGGTCTTCGGGGCCAGCGCGGGCGGAGTCGCCGTCGGTGACGCGATCGACCTCGGTCGCGGCGACAAGGGCGAGCTGTGCCGCGCCGAGCGCATCTGGGCTGACCCCGCCGCACCGGGTATGTTCGACCGCAGTTTCAACCTGCGCTGTCGTGGCTGGACCGACACGCAGAGCGCCGGTCGGTTGGTCGCGGTCGATGCGGTGGCGGGCGCGCAGGCCAAGCTCGACAAGGCGCGCGCGTTGCGGATGGAGTGCGGCGACGCCGTCGCGGTGCAGGTTGCCGGCCTGGGCGCAGGCCAGGCGCGGCGCTGTGTCGAGCGCGAGGCCGGGTTCCCGGCGATTGCGGTGACGGTGATGCGTGGCAAGACGATCTTTGCCGCCGAGGGCCTCGAACGCTTCAGCGCCAATCTCGGCGCGGGGCTGCGCGTTCTCGCCGCGACCGGCAAGGCCCCCGGGCCGAGCGAAGTTCCCAAGCCCGCGCTCGTGCTCGGAGCCGCAAAAGCGCCGACGGCGCAGATCGAAGCGACCGCCAGCGCCGACGAAAATGCCCTTGCCGGGCGTCGCTCCGAGGTCATCGACTATACGGTGCGCGGCGAGAACGTCGAAGCGCGCGAAATTGTCACACGCTATTCGGCCCGCCTGCCCGCCAACGCCTCGACGAGCGACCGTGTCGGCTTCCTGCTCGAGGCCGCGCTGTCCGAATCGAACCTCGGCTATCCCGATGTCGCGGCCGCATACCTCGAGCGCGCCGATGCTCTGCTCGGCAGCCCGTCGGCGGCGGGCGCGACCGCAAACCGCACGGGCGATTTCCTCCGGCTGCGACTGCGCGTCTACAAGGCCATGGTCGCGCTCAACCGGCGCGACTTCAAGGCTGCCGCCGCGATTGCCGCCGATGTTCTTGCCGAGGACGACGCGCGCACCGGCGGTGCGCAGGTTCGGGCCGACGTCAATCCGCTCGCCGATGCGGTGACGCTGCGCGAACTCAACTCGACGTCGCGCCGGTCGGCGGTCGGCAGCGGGCGCGGGCGTGCGGGTCAGCAGAATGAACTGCTGCGGACGCAGGCGCTCTATGTGCGTGGCACCGCGCTCCGCGCCTCGGGCGATACGGCGAATGCGCTCGCGCCGTTGACCGCCGCGATGGCCAATCTCGACCGCATCGAGCAGGGCGGCGGCATCGAGACGTCGAACCTGCAGTGGATCCGCAGCCAGGTTGCGGTCGAACTGGCGCGCGTGGCGATCGCCCAGAACCGCACCGAGGCCGCGCGGACCTATCTGTCGGACTCGGTTACGCGCCTTGAACGCGCCAGCGCATACGCCGGATCGCCTTTGCTCGCGCAGCGCAAGCTCACCTATGCGGCGTTCCTCGCCGATCACAACGACCGCGCCACCGCGAGCAAGCAATACGGCGAAGCGCTGGCCGTGCTGCGCGCCGGCGGACCGTCGGCGGCGGCCGGCGCGGGCGGCCTCGACGGCTATTTCGCATTGCTCGAGCAGGATTCTAACAGCTCTGCGGGGGCGGCGGCGGCGCGCGCGCAGTTCTTCCTGGCTTCGCAGATGATCAACCCGCCCGCCGTTGCGGCGCAGATCGCGCAGATCCAGAAGATTTTCGAGAGCGGCAGCAGCGAGGGCGCGGTGCGCGCCAAGACGCTGCAGGATCTCGACCGCGAGAGTCGCGGCCTCGCGACGCAGATCGCCAGCCTGCCCGCCGACGCCAGCAAGGAGCGCGAGCGGCTGACCCAGCAGCTCAACGCCAATGCCGCAAAGCTTCTCCAGGTGCGTCGCGAGCTGGCGGGCGATCAGCAGTATCTTCAGGCATCGGACAGCATCGTCACGCTGCCCGAGCTGCAAGCGGCACTCAAACCCGGCGAGGTCTATGTCAAGCTGCTGACCCTGCCCAAGGTCACCTATACGATCGCGGTGACGCACGACGATGCGCTGATCTACAAGAATGCGCTTGCCACGCCCGCCCTCGCCGATCTCGTGCGCGGCGTGCGCAGCTCGATCGACGGCAATGTCGCGCGCGACGGGCGCGTCGTGCCGCTGGTCTTCGATGTCGAGGCGTCGTTCAAGCTGTACGGCGCGCTGCTCGGCCCCGCCGACCGGCTCATCGCCAATGCCAAGACGCTGATCACCGAGCCGAGCGGCGCGATGACCCAGCTGCCCTTCGGCGTCCTTGTCAGCGACCAGAAAAGCGTCGATTGGTTCGCCGAGAACGTCAAGGTGAATTCACGCGATTACAGCAAGATCGGCTTTCTTGCGGCGCGCTACGATCTTGATACGACGGTGTCGCCGCGCGCCTTCCTGGTCGCGCGCACGCAGACTGCCTCGCGCGCAAAATTTCCCTACATCGGCTTCGGCAACCACGCCCAGCCGACGCCCGAGGAACTGACCGCGTTGCCCAATCGCGGTGCGCTTGCCGAGCGGTGCGGGGTCAATACCGACGCCGACTCGCTCCGCGATGGTTTCCGTTCGCTGAAGTCGATCGGCAAGAAGGAACTTGCGACCGCCAGCGGCCTGTCGGGCGCGGGCAGCGAGACGATCGAGGGTGCCGACTTCACCGATGCGGCGCTCGATGCGCGCAAGGACTTCGGCCAATATGCGGTGGTCCATTTCGCGACGCACGGCCTCAAGGCGGGCGAGCTCGGTTGCGACAGCCCGCCCGCGCTGATCACCTCGATCGCCCCCGGCGTCAGCGCCGACGGCAATGCCGCGAGTTCAGATGGCCTGCTCAGCTTCGAGGAAATCGCCAACCTGCACTTCGACGCCAACCTCGTCGTACTGTCGGCGTGCAACACCGCCGCCGAGACGACAGCATCGCGGGCGCGCGGTGCGTCGCGCGCGGCGGGCGGTTTCCGCGCCGGACGCGCCGGTCAGGGCGCAACCCTCAACGGTCTCGTCCGCGCCTTCCTCGTCGCGGGGAGCCGGACGGTGGTGACGACGCACTGGGCGATCCCCGACGGCTTCAAGACCCGCGACGGCCGGCAGGTCGCCGCGTCGACGCAGCTCATCGAGACCTTCTTCAAGAACGGCGCGACGAGTTCGATCGCCAGCTCGATGCGGGCGTCCCAGGCCGGCATGATCGGCAATGCCGACACGTCGCATCCCTATTATTGGGGCGCCTTCGCGATCGTCGGCGACGGTGAGAAGTCGATGTTCGCCCGGGCATCCTGACCATGGGCGTGCTCGACTACGAACGGCTGATCGCGCCGCTCGACGGCAATCCCGTCGGGCCCGATCTACGCGACGATCCCGAGTTCCGGGATATCGAGGATGCGCCGGGCGGTTTCGCCAACCTCAAGGCTCCTGACCTCAAGAAGACCATCGCGACCTGCAATGCCTTTCTTGGACGCACCAAGGATCAGGCCCCGGCGATCGTCGCGCTGCAGGCGGCAGTGCGTGTCGGCGACTTCGCCGAGGCGAACACGGCGCTGCGCCTGATCAAGGGCTATGCCGAGGAATATTGGGAGGATTTCCACCCCGGCCCGGCGGCGGAAATGCTCGTCGGCCGGATCAACGAGCTGACCGCGCTGACGCGCCCCGCCGCCATGACGCTGCCGTTGCAGCGCGCCGGGCTGACGCGCCTGCCCGCGCCGTCGACGATCGAGTTCACCGCGCAGATGATCGCGCAGGCCTGCACGCCGACCGCCGAGTGGACCGAAGACGACGAAAGCGAGCTGCAGGCGAAGATCGAGAACGGCCAGATCACGTCGGCCAATGCGCGCACGATGAAACCGATTCGCGAAGGCGGCCGCACGCTGCGCATGCTGGTCCGCGCCCTGTCGGCATCGCAACGCGAAGCCGATGCCGCGGCGGGGATCACCGGGGGCGAAACCGGCGACCCCGAGGCAGCGCGCAAGCTCGCATTGCACCTGCGCGAACACATGGCGGCCTCGGACGCAGCGCTCGGCGACATGTCGAACCTGCTGTACGAAATCGCCGAAGTCTATGAGAGCAAAGGCGGCGACAGCCCGAGCTTCGGCCCGATCTATGCACAGATCAAGGCGATGCGCGGCGAAACCGAGACCTTCCTCGGATTGTTTCCCGAAGACGAGGCGAGCGGCGGCACCGCCGACGACGGCACGGCCGCGAGCGGCGGCGAGGGCGGCGCGGCGAGCGGCGGCGCGGCACGGGCGTTCACCGCTGGCGTGCCACGCAGCCGCAGCGATGTCGTCGCGGCGCTCGACATGATCGGTCGTTACTACGCCGACCAGGAACCGACTAGCCCGGTACCGATCATCCTCAGGCGGGTCCGCAACTGGGTCCACATGGATTTCATGCAGTTGATGAGCGAAATCAACCCGTCGGGGGTCGAAGAGGTGCGTACGCTGTTGGCAAGCCGCGAAGAATAGCGCAAAGTGTTTGCGCGTCGCGATTCGTGAATCCGGATCGCGTGGGGAATGTGACCAAGGGAGCTGGGCATGGCACAGGACGGTCAGAAGTTTATCCGGCGCAATCGCGCCCCGCGCGTTCACATCGAATATGAAGTCGCGACCTATGGTTCCGTAGAAAAAGTCTCGCTGCCGTTCGTCATGGGCATCATGTCCGACCTGTCGGGCAAGTCGGAGCGCGAGAAGAAGGAAATGGGCGAGCGCGACTTCGTCAACGTCGATATGGACAACTTCGGTGAGTTCCAGAAGAGTATCGCGCCGCGCGCGACTTTCTACACCGAGAATACCTTGACCGGCGAAGGCAAGCTTGCGGTCGATCTGACGTTCAACAAGATGGACGACTTCACGCCCGGCGGCGTTGCGAAGCAGCTGCCCGCGACGGCCAAGTTGCTCGATGCGCGTCAGCAGTTGAGCGACCTGCTCGCTTACATGGACGGCAAGGACAAGGCCGAGGGTGTCATCGACGCGCTGCTCGCCAATCCCGATCTGCTGACGTCGTTGGCCGCCGAATCGAAGGCGCGCAACGACGGCGATGCGGCCTGAGCCTTTCCATTCGGCCCCGCCAAGTGCCGGGGCGTGATTTAGCCAAGGGGTGACGACATCATGGCGACCGATCCGAACGCCCTCGCAGCCGGTGGCGCACCCGCCGCCGCCGAGGTGACCATCGACGACTTCTCGGCGCTGCTGCAGAAGGAATTCAAGCCCAAGTCCGACGAGGCCAAGAGCCGCGTCGAGATGGCGGTCCGGACGCTGGCGGAACAGGCGCTGGCGGGTTCGAACGTCATGCCCGGCGACGTCATCGGGACGATCGAGTCGATGATTTCGGCGCTCGACCGTAAGCTGACCGAGCAGGTCAACCTCGTCATCCACCATCCCGATTTCCAGGCGCTCGAGTCGGCGTGGCGCGGGCTGCAGTATACCGTCTTTAACAGCGAGACGAGCACCGACCTCAAGATCAAGGTCATGAACGTCAGCAAGGACGAACTGCGCAAGATGTTCGGCAGCTATCGTGGCGCGGCCTGGGATCAGAGCCCGTTGTTCAAGCGCGTCTACGAGGCTGAATTCGGTCAGCTCGGCGGCCAGCCCTATGGCTGCCTCGTCGGCGATTATTACTTCAGCCAGTCGCCGACCGATGTCGAGGTCCTCGAAGGCATGGCCAAGGTGTCGAGCGCCTCGCACGCGCCGTTCATCTCGGGAACCTCGCCCGCGCTGTTCGGCATGGACAGCTGGCAGGATCTCACCAAGCCGCGCGATCTCGGCAAGATCTTCGACACGCCCGAATATGCCTCGTGGCGCGCCCTGCGCAACAAGGACGACTCGCGCTACATCGCGCTGACGATGCCGCGCGTGCTGGCGCGCAAGACCTATGGCGCGACGTCGGAGCCGGTTGAGGAGTTCGCCTTCGAGGAGGACACTGCGGGCGACCACGACAAGTACAACTGGATGAACGCCGCGCACGCGATGGCGGTCCGGATCAACGCGGCGTACAAGGAATTCGGCTGGTGCACGCGCATTCGCGGTGTCCAGTCGGGCGGTACCGTCGAGGGGCTGCCGACGGCGATGTTCCCGACCGACGAGGGCGATACGGCGGTCAAGTGCCCGACCGAGGTTGCGATCAGCGATCGCCGCGAGGGTGAATTGTCGGCGGCGGGGCTGATCGGCCTGATTCACCGCAAGAACACCGATCAGGCGACCTTCATCGGCGGCCAGACGCTCCACATGCCCAAGGAATATGTCGACAAGGGCGCGACCGCCAACGCCCGCCTGTCGGCGCGCCTGCCCTATCTCTTCACCAGCACGCGCTTTGCGCATTACCTTAAGTGCATGGTGCGCGACTGGGTCGGCGGCACGCCGACGGCGCGCCAGCTCGAGGGGCGTCTCAACAGCTGGATCAGCATGTACATCGATCAGTCGCCCGATCTGTCGAGCGAAGAAAACAAGGCGCGCCAGCCGCTCAAGGCCGCGCAGATCGACTTGACCGAGGACGAGGAAAATCCCGGTTTCTACAGTGCCAAGTTCTCGTTCGTGCCGCATTTCCAGATGGAAGGCATGGACATCTCGCTGAGCATGACTTCGTCGCTGCGCCAGGCTCCGGGTTGAGGCCTGACGTTACATAAAGAAACGATCAACTTAGACTAAAGACTACGGAGACTTATCATGGCAATGGACATGTTCCTGAAGATCGAGCCGGCGATTCCCGGTGAATCGCAGGACTCTGCCAAGGCGACCGTCGGCGACATCGAAGTCCTCGCCTGGTCGTGGGGGATGTCGCAGTCGGGCAGCTTCCACGTCGGTGGCGGCGGCGGTGCCGGCAAGGTCAACATCCAGGACATCTCGCTGACCAAGTACATCGACAGCGCGTCGACGACGATGATGGCGGCCTGCGCCAAGGGCACCCATTTGACCAAGGCGACGCTCAGCGTTCGCAAGGCCGGCGACAAGCCGCACGTCTACATCAAGATCTCGATGGAAGACGTGTTGATCTCGTCGATCAGCACCGGCGGCTCGGGCGGCGAGGACCGGATCACCGAGAACGTTTCGCTGAACTTCGGCAAGGTCAAGGTCGAGTACTTCAAGCAGGACAAGCTTGGTGTCGTTTCGGCGGGTGGAACGCCGCTGAACTACAGCATCCAGGAAAACAAGGCCACTTGATCCAAAACTCCGGGGGAGCAGGGCAATGGAAGCCGAGACGCTCCTCCGGAGCGGGGATCTTGTGGGTGCGCGCGCCTGGCTTGCGGGGGAACTCCGCCGCAAGCCAGGCGACACGAATTTTCGCCAGTTCTTCTGGCAGCTGATCGCCGTCGCGGGCGAATGGGACAAGGCCGAGCAACAGCTCGTCACCCTCGCCTCCGCCGACCCCAAGGCGATGATGATGTCGAGCGTCTACGGGCAGGCGATCAACGCGATGCGTCAGCGCGACCGTGTGCTGGCCGGGACCGAACGCGGCGTGTCGCTGGTCGGCAGCGAGCCGTGGGTCGAGGGCCTGCTCGACGCTTTGCAGCAGCATGCCGCCAGCCCCGGCGGTGCCGCGACGACGGTCGAGGCGGCGCTCGAGGCCGCTCCAGCGACGCCTGGCAGTCTCGACGGCGTGGCGTTCGAATGGATCGCCGATGCCGACGCGCGCTTCGGGCCGATGCTCGAAGCCGTCATCGGCGATCATTATGGTTTCATTCCCTTTGCGGCTCTCAAGCGGATCAAGATCGACGATCCCGTCGACCTCCGCGATACGGTCTGGCTGCCCGCCGAACTCGAATCGCGCACCGGACAGACGACGATGGCCTTCGTGCCGGTGCTCTACCCGGGCACGGCGGCAAGCGGCGATGCCGCGCTGATGCTCGGACGGCGCACCGACTGGGTCGACCGCAACGGTCTCGAGGCGGGTCTCGGACAAAAGCTGATTTCCACCGACGGTCCCGAGGCGGGCATCCTGGGAATACGCGACGTCCGGCTCGGCTGAGCCGCCGCGATGGCCGGTGCGCTGCCCCTCAAGCCGTCGATCCTCGACAAGCTGATCGCCGACATGGGTAAGGTACGCGCCGACAGCAGCCGCGAACGCGCGCCTTGCTTCATCCCGCAGCTCGACCGCTTCAACGAGTCGATGCTGCGCGCGTGCATCCAGCGCGACATCGCGTGGCTGCTCAACGACATCAACTTCGAGGCGGCGGTGCCGCTCGACGACTATCCCGAGGTCAAATCGTCGGTGCTCAATCAGGGCATGCCCGAATTGACCGGGCGCTCGCTCGACCAGCAGACACTGCTTCGCCGCGCGGTCGAAGTCACTGCGGCGGTGCGCTTTTTCGAGGAACGCCTGCGTCCTGACACGATCAAAGTGGTGTTCAGCAAGGATCTCGTCGGGAGCGACAACAAGCTGACCTTCCAGATCAACGGCGAAATCCGCAATGCCATCGACGAAGCCTGGATCGAGCTGAAGAGCACGCTCGACCTCGACGACGGCCATGTCGAGATCGCGGCATGAGCGCGGTCGATCCGCGCCTGCTTGGTTTCTACAACCGCGAGCTGGGTTATCTGCGGCGGCGCGCGGTCGAGTTCTCGGAAGACCATCGGCAGGTCGCTGGTCGTCTTGGCATCGATGCGCCGACCGATCCCGACCCGCATGTCGAGCGGCTTCTCGAAGGCGTCGCCTATCTGAACGCGCGCGTCCAGCTCAAGCTCGAGGACCAGTTCCCGGCGTTCACGCAGTACCTGCTCGACGCGCTGTATCCGCACTATCTCGCGCCGACGCCGGCGATGGCGATCCTCGAATACAAGCCGCGCGACGGCGACGAAGGCCTGAAGGAAGGCGTCCTCCACCCGCGCGGCTCGGAGATCACCGCGTCGCTGACCGGCGACCAGCGCACGCCGGTGCTGTTCCGCACGGGCTTCGACGTGCGGCTCTGGCCGCTCAAGGTCGCTGCGGTCGAGTATCTGCCGACGCGCGCGGCGGTGGCGGGGGCGACCGGGGCGGCGCTCGGCGCGGCGGGCCTGCGCATCCGCCTGGCGGTCACCGCGCCGGTGTCGCTCGCCGACCTGGCAATCGACGACCTGCCGCTGTTCATCGACGGCGGGCAGGACGTGCCGAACCTCCTCTATCAGCAGATGCTGGCGGATTGCGTCGGCGTGCGGCTGTGCGCCCCCGAACGCGGGCGGCGCGACGCGTGGACGGTGCCCGCCGGGCCCGCCGAGGCGATGGGGTTCGCCGCCGACGAGGCGCTGCTGCCGGGCGACGCGCGGTCGTTCCGGGGATATCGCCTGCTGTGCGAATATTTCGCGATGCCCGAGAAATTTCGCTTCGTGAAGCTGACCGGGCTGCGCGCCGGGTTCGCGCGCGCCGAAAAGGAAATCGACATCGTTCTGCTGTTCAGCCGCCCGGTGGCGGCGCTGACCGGCGCACTGTCGTCCGATTCGCTACGGTTGTTCACGACGCCGGTCATCAACCTGTTCGAAAAGCGCTTCGACCGTGTCCTCGTCGACCGCCGCCGCGACGAGCATATCGTCATCCCCGACCGTGTCGGGGTTCTCGACCACGAGGTCTATCGGCTCGATACCGTCACGGGTTACGCCAAGGGCGACACCGACGGGTCGCCCGCGTTGCCGCTGTATGCGCGGCGGGCGCAGCGCGGGGTGCGGCCGCTGTTCTATTCGCTGCGGCGGCGGATGCGGCGTCTGTCCGAGGCCGAAACGCAGAAGCGGCGCGAGAGCGACTATGTCGGCACCGAGACGTGGATCGCCTTGTCGTCGCCCGATCAGCCCGCGCTGGTGCAGGGTATTGTCGAGCTGGGCGTTCGCGGCCTCGTCACCAATCGCGCGCTGGCGACCCGCCTGCGACCGGGGGCGGCGAACCTCAACCTGTCGCTCAGTGCGAGCGAGGGCGTCGAGACAGTGCGAATCCTGCGCGGGCCGACGCGCCCGCAACCGCCGCTCGGGCTCGGCGACGCGGCGTGGCGGATCGTCAGCCACCTCGCGCCCGGCCATCACGGCTTCGTCAATTCGGAAGGCACCCCCGACCTGCTGGCGGACCATCTGTCGCTCTATCTGCGCGACGAGGCCCCGGCGCTGCGCCGCGAAATCCAGGGGCTGACCGGGCTGACCGCCGAGACCGTGACGCGGCGGGCGGGCGGTCAGGCACGCCTCGCCTTTCAGCGCGGCCAGAAATTGTCGATGGGCGTCGCGATGGGCTCGTACGAGGCGGGCAGCGCGTATCTGTTCACCAGCGTCGTGGCGCGTTTTCTTGCCGAATTCGCAACGATAAACAGCTTTACGGAGACCGAGATTCGCGCCGATAACGGCCTTACATGGGGGTGGGGAACGTGTCCCGGGCAACGACCGACGATCTGAACCTGCTGTTCGACGCGGTCGCGGCGGAGCCGACGGCGTGGGAGTTCTTTGCGCTGGCGCGCGGCGTCGAGCAGGCGCGCCCCGATGCGCCGCGCATCGGTACGTCGCTCGATCCGGCGGTCGAGCTGATCGAACTGGCGCACGAGCCGAGCGCCAATTTCCCGCGCACGACGCTGGCGGGTTTCGACCGCACCAGTCGGCGACCACGCGTTCGCTCGCAGCATTTCGGGCTGACCGGGCCGATGGGCCCCCTGCCCGCGCATCTGACCGAATTGTCGGAGTTCGAGCGGCGCATCAAGGGCCCGACGCCGTTTTCCGATTTCCTCGATCTGGCCTCGGCGCGGATGCTGCAGGCCTATTATCGCGCGTGGTCGTCGGCGTCGCCGTGCACGCAGGCCGACCGGCCGATGGACGATAATTTCGCGACCTACCTCGGTGCGACGAGCGGCGCGACCGACCTGCGCTTCGTCACGCTGGCGTCGCGCCCGCCGTATGACGCCCACGGCTTCGACGACTGGCGGCGGCTGGCCTACGGCGGGCACCTCGCGGGGCTGCACAGCGCGGCGGCGACGGTAGACCTGCTCAGCCACCTGCTCGAACGCCCGGTGCGCGTCGAGGAAGCGGTCGGACGCTGGCGGATCATTCCGCCCGACGCGCAGTCGCGGCTCGGCCGGACAGGCGCGCACAACACGCTGGGTCAGGGCGCGACATTGGGCAAGCGCTTCTTCGCGGTCGAATGGAACGTCGCGTTCGGCGTCCGCGCGCAGTCGATGGACGACCTCGAGCAGTTCCTGCCGGGCGGCGATGCGCACCAGTTGCTCGCCCAGGCGGCGAAGGCGATCCTGCCCGCGCACCTCGACTGGGAGGCGCGCGTCGAGATCGACGAAGCCAGGATCGTGCCGGCGCGCCTCGGCGGGGCCAAGGGCGGCGGCGCGCGCCTCGGACAGACGGGCTGGATCAAGCCGCGCAACCGCGGCGGCATACGGGCGGACCTCAAACTGGCGGGCGGGCGTGCTGTCCGCCACGCGGCATAGCAGGGGAAGACAGATGACCGAGATCAGCAGGGCGGCACTTTTCGGACGCTTGGGCCCGAGCGCCTTGAAGGCCATCGAGACCGCGACAGGTTTCTGCAAGATGCGCGGCAATCCCTATGTCGAGCTGGTCCACTGGCTCCACACGCTCAATCAGGACCAGAACGGCGACCTGTCGGTGATCAAGGCGAAGTTCGGCGTCGATGATGGCGTGCTGGCGCGCGACCTTGTCACCGCGCTCGACCAGCTGCCGCGCGGCGCCAGCGCGATCTCGGACTTTTCGGCGCATATCGAGGAGGCGGTCGAAAAGGGCTGGCTCTACGCCTCGCTGATGTTTGGGGCGGGGCGCGTGCGCTCGGGGCATCTGATGTACGCGATGCTCAAGACGCCGAACCTCCGCAACGTCCTGCTCGCGGCGTCTAAGGAGTATCGCAAGATCGACGCCGACAAGCTCGGCGACGCGTTTGCGGCGATGACCTCGTCGAGTTCGGAAGCCAATGAGGGCGGCTCGATCGGCGCGGGCAGCGGCCCCGGCAGCGGCGCGGGCGGCGGTGCGGCGGTCGGCGGCGCGGGCGCGGGCGAAGGCGGCACGGCGCTCGAAAAATTCTCGGTCGATCTGACCGCCAAGGCACGCAGCGGCGAGATCGACAAGATCGTCGGGCGCGACGCCGAAATCCGCCAAGTCATCGACATCCTGTTGCGGCGGCGGCAGAACAACCCGATCCTGACCGGCGAGGCGGGCGTCGGCAAGAGCGCGATTGCTGAGGGCTTTGCGCGCCGCATCGCCGACGGCGACGTGCCGCCGGTGCTGCGCGACGTGACGCTGCGCGCGCTCGACATCGGCCTGTTGCAGGCGGGCGCGAGCGTCAAGGGCGAGTTCGAGAAGCGGCTGCGCCAGGTCATCGACGAGGTCGAGGCGAGCCCGACGCCGATCATCCTGTTCATCGACGAGGCACACACGCTGATCGGCGCGGGCGGTGCTGCCGGAACCGGCGACGCCGCGAACCTGCTCAAGCCCGCCCTCGCACGCGGCAAGCTGCGGACCATCGCCGCGACGACGTGGAGCGAGTATCGCCAGTATTTCGAGAAGGACCCGGCGCTGACCCGCCGCTTCCAGACGGTCGCGGTCGGCGAACCCGAGACCGAGAAGGCGATCAACATGCTGCGCTCGGTCGCCGACGTGATGGTCAAGC
>CAXTSL010000073.1:0-16914 GCA_964246975.1 uncultured Sphingomonadaceae bacterium | reverse complement strand
TCGGGTCCGGCGGCGTCGGGCACCGCCAGGTTCGCCGCGATCCACGGCCCCGCCCAGCCGTTCCGGCTATACCCCTTGTCGAACTTGATCCGCAGCAGCGCCTCGCGGCCGAGCTTTGCAGGGGCAACGGCGAACAGCTCCTCGAAGCGTCGCGCGCGGTTGGTGACATAGGTCTCGACCCCCATCTCGGGGGCGAAGCGCGCCGCGTCGAGGTTCTCGCCCGCCGCCGTCGCGATTGCGGGGGTGTTGTTCGAGTTCGCCACCCACCCGGCCTTGGGGTCGACGACATGCGGGTCGGCGTCGAACGGCAGGTAGGATGTCCACAGCGCCTTGCTCGTATCGCCGGGCAGCACGCCCTTCCAGTCGAACCCCGCCGCCCGCGCTGGAAAGCGCGCGTTGTAGAACAGGCCGATATGCCCCGCCCGGTCGGCATAGACGAAGTTGGTCGCGGGGATCCCTTGCGTCCGCATGATGCTTTGCCACTGGGCGAAGTCGCGCGCCTTGTTGAGGCGGTAATATTGCTCGACCTGCCGCACGTCGCCGAAGCCCGTGTAGCGGATCGCGAAGGCCCCGAGCTTGTTCTCGATCACCGGGCCATGCACCGAACGGTACAGCGTGCGCGGCACCGGCAGCACCAACGGCCCGAAGCGGACGTGCAGCCAGACGCGCTGCTTCGCGAGCGGCAGCCATTTGCCGTCGAAGCGATAATGCGTGCCGTCGGCGTCGAGGACCAGCCGGTAGGTGTCGATCAGGTCGGGCCGATTGACCGTATTGGTCCACCCCAGCGTCTTGTTGTGCCCGAGCAGCGGGTACGGCGCGCCGGGGAACAGCGCGCCCGCGAAGTCCCAGCCCTGCTCGCTGTGCACCACCGCCTCGTACCAGCTGACGCCCCCCGCCCACGGCTGGTGCGAGTTCGAGATCAGCCGCGTCGTATCGTCGTCCGAGCGCGCCGCAGTGACCGCGAAGGCATTCGACCCGCGCTCGTCCGACGGCCCCGAATCGCGCGGCGGCAGTTTGCCGTCGACGAGCGCGCCGAGCGGCTTGTCGAGCCCGAAGAAGAACGGCGAGCGCAGCGCGAACCCCGCCACCACGTCGCGCCCGGTCACCGGGAACAGCCCGCGCAGCCGCACCTCGCCGGGGTGCTGCGCGGCATAGCGGTTCAGTCCCGCCGCATAGGCCTCGACCAGCGCGCGCGTGTCGGCGGCCAGCCTCGGATAGCCGTCGTTGGCGGCGCGGCGCGCGTCGAGCAGCGCGTTGGCGAAATCGAGCTTGGCACCATCCGGCCCCGTGATCGCCGCCGCACGACCCCGCGTCGCCGCGAAGATTTCCTCCATCGTCGCGAAATCGTCCTCGGCATTGGCATAGGCGAGGCCATAGCCGACATCGGCGTCGGTCTTGCCGAAGATATGCGGCACGCCGAAAGTGTCGCGGACGATGCGCGCGTCGTGGCGCGTCTCGGCATCGGCGGCGGGTGCCGTGGCGCTGAGGTTCTCCCAGCTCGCCAGCCCGACGAGCAACGTCGCGACGACCGCCGCCGCGCCGACGCCGACCCGCAACAATTTACGCATCCGAGAACCCCTGCTTGTTGCGTTGACGTTAGCGGCAGGGCGGGGGGCGCGGCAATGGCGGCGGCGCGAAAGAATCTTCCCCCTCCCCTCCCGGTGAGCGCTTGCGAACCGAGAGAGGGGAGGGTCGGGGTGGGGTGGCTCAATGCGAGACGCAGACTTCGTGGTGAAACACCCCACCCCGACCCTCCCCTCTCTCCGCTGCGCGGGGGGGGGAGGGAGCAGAAGACTCAGACCGCCGCGACCGCCGGCATCTCGCCCGCTTCGTCGTTCGCCGCGTCGGTCGGCGCATGGGTGATCGTCACGCCGGTGCCCGGCGCACGGGCATCGACGACGATGCGCGCCCCGAGCTGGCGGGACAGCGCCTGGACGATGCTCGTCCCCAGTCCCGCCGTGGCCGGCACCGCGCCGAGCGGCATGCCGATACCGTTGTCGACCACCGACAATTCCCAGCCGCTACCGCTGGCATGATAGCCGACGACGATCCGCCCTTCGCGCTCGCCCGGGAAGGCGTGCTTGAGCGCGTTGATCACCAGCTCGGTGACGATGAGCCCGAGGTTGACCGACACCCCCGCCGCAACCTTGCTGCTGTCGACATCGACCTCGATGCCGAGCTTGCGGTCGTCGCCGATCATCGACGCGCCGAGGCTGGCGCAGAGTTGGTCGAAATAGCTTTTGAGCGCGACCTCGCCGACCTCCGACGCCGCGAGCTGGCGCTGCACCGCGGCGATCGACATCACCCGGTTGTGCGCGTCGCGCAGATGGCCGCGCGTCTCCTCCGACTGGACCTTGCGCGCACTTTGCATCAGCACGCTGGCGATGATCTGCAGGCTGTTGGCGACACGGTGCTGGAGTTCCTGCATCAGCACCGCCTTTTCGCGCTGCAGCTCGTCCATCCAGCGCTCGCTATCGCGCAGCGCGGTCACATCGCTGACCGACAGCATCAGACGCATGTCGCCGTCGTCTTCGCGGTCGAGACGGTGCGCGTTGAGGACGAGGCACCGCGTCGAATGACCGGCGCGCTTGAGGTCGAACTCATACGCCTCGACCTCGATGCCGCTGCCGACGGTCGCGCCGAGCAGCGAGCGCAGCTGCCTGGTATCCCATTCGCCCGCCCCAAGCGCGAAGATCGACTTGCCGATCGCCGCCGCGCCATCGACGCGAAACGCCGTGCAGAACGACCGGCTGACCCCGACGACCCGCAGGCCGCCGTCGAGCATGACGAGCGGCGTGCTCGACGCGGTCACCACCGCGATGGCAAGCACATCGTCGGGACTGGAAACGAGTTTCATACGATCGGCCTTCTGCAATCAGAGACTCGCATGTCGCGGAGTCGTTCCTGGCAATGCAGCGGCCCGTGCGCAGTGTCGGCGACCGTGTCCGATGAAGGTGCTTAGCACATCCAGACGTTTGTCTCGCACGAAATCGCGGGTGGCGAAGGCACCGAAAACGCGCGACATGGCGTTTATCGCGCAAACTCCGCTTGACATTTATAGCCATATCGGTTAGCAGGTCTTCAGAGCAGGCGACGGCTGTCCATAACGCCGCCGGCTCGCCGCGCGCGACTGCAGCTTTGTGGATCGCGCGGCGCGAACATGGTCACAGGCTAAGGTCGCTTCCGGTTTCAAACCGGCGCCGAATGCAAAAGCAGTACAGGGGGACGGATACCGACCGCGCCAACAGCGACACCCAAGCGCCTCATCGCGCCGACGGCGTAACTTCAAGCGCAGTGTTCAGCGTATCGACGCGCATGGCCGCATAGTACCCGGCCAGTCCTCCGCAAATCAGCTGCCTGTGACCGTGCCGCAAGCCTGCCCGACCCGGCGTTTCGCGCTCCCCGGACAGAGGAGACGGAACGCCGGGAAAAGGTCCCCGCCCTGCCCGACCCCGCGTGGCGACAAGCCGCGACGGGAAATTCGTCGTGTCCGGCTATTCCCCCTCCCCTCCCGGTGAGCCCTTGCGAACCGAGAGAGGGGAGGGTCGGGGTGGGGTGTCGCGCCACGAGCGAAAGCCGTCGCGTTGGACGACACCCCACCCCAGCCCTCCCCTCTCTCCGCTGCGCGGGCAGGGGAGGGAGCGAAGGTCAGCGCATCCCGCCCAGCGCCATCGCCCCCTGTGCGCTGCCGTTGTCGGGCACCACCTCCCCGGTCCGGTCGCTGATCTCGTCCCAGCGCGCGGCGATCGTCTCGGGCGTCATGTCCGCCGCCGCGACGTGGATGCCGCGCGTCAGCGTCACATAGCTGCGTTCGAAGCCCCCTGCGCCGGCATTGACGATGGCGTTCGACGGCGCATCGTCGCTGACCAGGAACAGCGCGGCGGGCGCGACCGTCTCCGGCCCCATCTTCGCCAGCATCTCGGGCGGCATCAGGTCCTCGGTCATGCGCGTCGCCGCGACCGGCGCGACGGTGTTGATCCGGACGTTGTATTTCGCACCTTCGAGGCTCAGCGATTTCATCAGCCCGACCACCGCGAGCTTGGCCGCGCCATAGTTCGCCTGGCCGAAATTGCCGTACAGCCCGGTCGAGCTGGTGGTCATCAGGATGCGCCCGAAGGCCTGCTCGCGCATCGTCTCCCAAACCGCCTTGGTACAGTTGACCGAACCCATCAGGTGCACGTCGACGACGGTGCGAAAGTCGTCGAGGCTCATCTTGACGAAGGTCTTGTCGCGCAGGATGCCGGCGTTGTTGATCAATATGTCGATACGGCCCCAGCGCTCCTTGACCACCGCGACCATCTTCTCGACGGCCGCGGCATCGGTGACGCTCGCGCCGTTAGCCATCGCCTCGCCGCCGCCCGCGACGATTTCGTCGACCACCGCCTGCGCCGCGCCGATCGAACTGCCCGACCCGTCGCGCGCGCCGCCGAGATCGTTGACCACGACCTTGCAGCCGCGCTTCGCCAGCTCGAGCGCATAGGCGCGCCCCAGGCCGCCGCCCGCCCCGGTGACGATGGCGACGCGATTGTCGAAACGGATGGTCATGCGCAGGTCCCCGGCTGTTGTGCGCGCGGTTTAGGCGAGGCGGGGCGGCGGGGGAAGTGGCTCAGCGCGCCGTGACGATCTCGAAAGGCAGCCCCAGCCGGCGCAGCTGCGGCTCGACGAGCGCGCGGTCGCCGACGACGACCCACGTGATTGCCGGGGCGACGAGCGGCGCGCTCGCCGCGTTCACCGACGCCGGGGTCATGGCGCGGTAGCGGTCGGCGAGGCGCGTGTAGAAGTCGTCGGCGCGCCCCATCAGCGCGTTGCGTTCGAGCGCTGCGAGCACCGAGCCGCCACCTTCAAAATCGCCGGGCAGCGAGCGCACGCTGTTGTTGACCGCCTTGGCCAGCTCGGCGGCGTCGATCGGCTGCTTCCTGAGCGTTGCGAGATCGGCGGTCAGCGCGGCGATGCTGTCGCCCGTCCGGTCGGTCTGCACCGGCGCGACGACCTGGAACGACAGCTGCTCGCGCCCGTCGGTGATCGCCGTGCCGACGCCGTAGGCCCAGCCCTTGGTCTCGCGCAGGTCGCTGTTGAGCCGCGAGGTCGACAGCCCGCCCGCGATGTCGTTGCCGACGCGCAGCGCCAGCACCTCGTCGGTCCCCCGGAACGGCAGCACGACCCCGCCGCGGATGAACGACTGCGGCGAACCGGGCCGGTCGATCAGCACGATCCGCGCCGTGGCGGGCGGCACGGCGCCGAAGCTCTTGACCGCCCTCGGCAGCGCGGGCGCGCGCCAGTCGCCAAAGCGCGCTTCGAGCAAGGGAACCAGCTCGGTGAGCGGCGTGTCGCCGACGACGAAGATCTCGGCCAGGTCGGGGCGGATCGTGCGGGCATGCGCCATCACCAGATCGGCGCGCGTGATCGACCTCAGTCCGTCGGGCGTGCCCGAGCCGCGCGTCGCATAGGGGTGGGCGGGGCCGTAAATCAGGCCCGGCAGCGTGCGTCGCGCGATCGACCCCGGATCGGTCAGCTCCTGCGCCAGCCCGGCCAGCGCCTGACCGCGCACGCGCTCGATCTCGGCGGGCGGAAATTCGGGCTGGCGAACCAGTCTGGCGAACAGGTCGAGCGACGCGGCGAGGTTGGGGCCCAGCGCATCGAGGCTGAGCTTGGTCCGGTCGAGCCCCGCCGACGCGCCGATCCCGGCCCCCAGCCGCTCCTTGGTCGCGGCGATCTGCGGCCCCGTCAGCCCGCCCGCGCCCTCGTCGAGGAGGCCGAGCATCAGCGCCGTCAGGCCGGGCTTGGCGGGTCCGTCGAGCAACGTCGCATCCGCCGCGAGTCCCGCGTCGAACGACATCAGCAGGCGCACCACCGGCACCGTCGTGCGGCGCGCCAGCGTCACCTTTAGCCCGTTCGACAGCGTCGCGCGCTCGACCGCCGGAAACACCAGATCGGGAACCCCGGTGACCGGCGGCAGCACCGAACGGTCGACGCCCTTGGGCGCGCCCGCCACCGCGACGCGCACCGGCGGCGCGGTGGCTCCGCGCGGTGCATCCTCGGGGCCCGCCACCGCCTTCGCCACGTCGCGCGCCGCGCGGTCGCCGGGCAGCACCGTGATGCGATGATCGCCCTTCGCCAGCCAGGTACGCGCCGCCGCCAGGACGGCGGGCGCGGTGGCGTCGGCATAGGCGGCCAGCTCGGCGCGGTAATAGTCGGCGTCGCCCGCGTAGACCGCGCCCTCGGCGAGGCTGGTCGCCTTGCCGCCGAACCCGCCGACCGACTCGAGCCCGCGGATCGTCCCCGCCACGGCGCGCGTCGCGACCCGCGCGACCTCCTCGGGCGTCGGTCCGTCCTTGAGGAACTGCGCGAACAGCGCGTCGATGCGCGCCTCGACGACCGCCGGATCGACGCCGGGCGCGACATCGACATCGAATTGCGCCCAGCTCGCCTTTTCGAACGCCTGGACGCCACCACTGACCCCGACCGCGAGGCGCTTGTCGCGCACGAGATCCTGGTACAGCCGCGAGGTCGCCCCGCTGGCCAGCACCGTCGCGGCGATATCGACGCGCGTCACGGCCACGTCGAGCCGCCCGGGCAGCGCATAGGCGCGGATCAGGCGCGGGTTGGCGACCGCGTCGCGCATCGTCTCACGCGTCGTTTCGGCGCGCTTCGGCACCGGCGCGGCGAACCGGCGCGGTTCAGGACCGCGCGCGATGTCGCCGAAATATTTCTCCACCAGCGGTCGCGCCGTC
Source organism: uncultured Sphingomonadaceae bacterium (assembly GCA_964246975.1). GTDB lineage: Bacteria > Pseudomonadota > Alphaproteobacteria > Sphingomonadales > Sphingomonadaceae > Glacieibacterium. The sequence continues at coordinate 10,183 of CAXTSL010000073.1, read as the reverse complement.
GCGGCGTCGATGTCGCCCGCCAGCACCAGCACGGCATTATTGGGGCCGTAGTTGGCGCGGAACCAATCCTTGACATCGGTCAACGATGCGGCGTCGAGGTCGGCCATGCTGCCGATCGTGTCGTGACGATACGGATGCCCGGGCGGGAACAGGCCTTCGAGCAGCGCATAGCTCGTCAACCCATAAGGTTCGTTGTCGTTTTGCCGCTTCTCGTTCTTGACCACCGCGCGCTGGGCATCGAGCTTCTTCTGATCGATCGCCCCGAGCAGGTGCCCCATGCGATCCGATTCGAGGAACAGCGCGAGCTCGAGCGCCGGGGTCGGCACGTTCTCGAAATAATTGGTCCGGTCGAACCACGTCGTGCCGTTCGAATCGGTCGCCCCGACATCCTCGAGCTTGCGGAAGAACACGTCGTTGTTGTGCTCCGACCCGTAGAACATCAGATGCTCGAACAGATGCGCGAAGCCGGTCTTGCCCGCCGGCTCGTCCTTCGAGCCGATATGGTACCACACGCTGACCGCAACGACCGGCGTCTTGCGGTCGGTGTGGACGATGACGCGCAAGCCATTCGCCAGCGTGAATTGCGTGTGGGGGATGCGAACCTGCGCGACCAGCGCGGCCGTCGGCGCGGGGGCGGGCGGCGCGGGGGCGGGCGGCGCGGGGGACGCCAGGGCCAATACCGAAGCCGTCGCGCCGAATGCCTTGGAGAACGAAAGCAACCCCAGTAGCAATCGCATCTTCATCCTCCAAGCGCACCGACTTCGCTGCCTACCCGGATGGCCCGCCAGCGACCGTGCCGCAACAGCAAAGCGACCGATTAGGTCCGATAAGCCCGTGTTTGCGGCAGAAGATGATAGCTTCACGCGGCTTCGGCTGATAGGAAAACGCAGCGTCGGGCCAGACTTGGGACGCGGGGGGAGCGTTGCGGATGTCGAACTGGGCTGCCATGCCGCTTGCGGAGCAGGCGCGGCTTGCACTGCTCGTGCTGGCGTATGCGAGCCTGGTGGTGGCGGCGTCGGCACTGGCCTTTGCCGCGTGGCGCGCCGTTTTGCCAAGTGGCGGCGTGGCATTCGCGCGCGGTTTGCTCGGTCGCATCCCCGCTCCCGTCGATTTGTATGCGGCGCTCGCGGCGCGCGTGGCGTCGGCGCATAGGGCGATTGTCGAGCCTGCCTCGGCACGACTTATCGTGACGCGTCGGCACGCCGTGCTGCACAAGCGGCTCGACAGCGACCGTGGTCGCCTCGATCGTGAATTACGCCGGATTGCCGCAGCCAATGCCGCCGGGGACGGCGCGGGTCTGGCAGACCTTCTCCACGATTTCGGCACAGACACGCGCGCCGCTACGACGTTCAGCAAGGTCGATCAGCCCTATACGCTCGACGAGAAAAGGCGGCGGCTGGCGCGCGCCGAGAGCCGCATGTTCTGGGGTCTGGCGCTGGTTGTCCTCGTCGCGAACGCGATCCTGCTGTCTTTGTTCGTCGACAATTTGTTCGGGGCGATCATCATTCCCGGTACGCGTATCAATATCACTTACGTGCTCGTCTTGATCATCTGCGCCTTCGAGTTTGCGATGGGTCACGCTCTCGAGACGACGGCGGAAAGTCGCAATCGCGTCGGTCAGTTTCTGATCGTGCTGGTCTCGGCGGGCGCAGTGGCCTTCGAGCTTTACGTCTTCTATTCGCTCGCCCGCGACGCTGCCGACGGGATCGACGACGCGACGAGCAAGACGTTGGCGCTCGTTGGCTTGAGCAGTTTCGGTCCGGCGCTCAGCATCGGCCAGATCGTCCTCAGCTATCTTGCGGCCAGCGCCTCGCGGCAGAAGACCGTGCTCGACGGGTTCGCGTCGCTGGCCAGCCAAATCGACCGCGCGAACAATTTCGTCAACAAGCTCCCGGCGCGACTTGGCGACATCGAGCGCGCGGCAGCCGCGGCGACCAGTTCGATCGGGGAGTTTCAAACCGCGCTCGCCGGACGCGGGGCGCTGGGACAGAAGCTCGGCACTGCCATCGACGAACACCGGGTCGCCTTGCTCGGCGCGATCGATAGCGTCAATCCGCTGCACTGGGACAACGAACCGCCCGGGACTGCCGGTGATGCGCAGGATGCGGCGGGCTATGCCTGGTTGCTCGCGCCCCTGGCCGCGTTGCTGATCGCCGTCTTCGTCGCGGCGGCGCACCCGCTCGTCGCAACGGTCGATCTGGTCGGTGCGGCACCCGTCTGGGTCGGCCATGTGGTCAGCCTGGCGGTAGCTCTCGCCGCTTTTGTCGCCGGCATCGGACTCTTCGACCGGGTCGGCGTCAGCGTCGCGCGCGGCCCCACGCGCCACGACGTCGAAGCGCCGCGCCACGACCTCTACCGCTACGCAGCCTATGGCTTCCTCGCCATTGCGGGACTTGCCTTGCTCACACTTGGCTGGCAGCGCGATGGCTGGCGAGGCCTGCCCATCGCGCTGTTCTCGTCGTGATCGCAGTGGCGGGTAGCTATCTTTGGCATATCGTCCGCGGCGTCGCATTTTTAGCCGCCGCCACGCTTGCTTTCGCAATCTTCGTCGCTGGCGCTTTGGCCTGGATCATTGCTGCCGCCGCAATCGCGACGACGGCGCTATTAGCGGTTGTTGTAGACAGCGCATTGTTGTTCCTCGGCTTTCCGCTGATCTGGCTGATCGATCGGCTGCAAAAAGGGCGGTACCGATCGGGTCCCGCGAATGCTGGACCGCTCGCCACATGACCGTGAGCCGCCGCACCTTGCTTGCCGTGCTGCCGGCGAGTGCGTTAGCGGCGCTTGGCGGCTGCGCCGAGGCTTCCGCATCGGCCGTTTCCGTGCTCGTCGATCTGTCCGAAACATGGAACAACCCAGGCTCACGCGAGATCAACGAACGAGCCCTTTGCCTATTGGGCGAAGGCATAGTTGCTGCGGTTCCGTCGCTCCCGCCACCGCTGTCGCTGCGTTACCACGCGATCGGCACAGCATCGCTCGGTAAGCCGCCGCTTTGCGCGATGGATTTCCGGCACGCGCTCAAGGGCTTCAGGCACACCCCCGGTGTCGTGACCGATTTACCCAGCCTGAAAGCCTATCTGACGGTGGAGTGTCCGCAGACCATTGCCGCGATGCCGTCACAACCCGACACTGAAATTGCCGCCGCACTGATCTCGGCAGATCGGGCAATCGCGATCCTCGGTTCGCAAGTCCTTCGGAAAATAATCATCTTGTCGGACTTCAAGGAGGAAAGCTTGGCGGCTTTCGACTTGGGTGAGGTTCATCTGAGGGGTGTGCACGTCCTCATGTTGTATCGTACCTTGCCCGAGGATCGGCGCGATCCGGCACCGCAAACCGCGCGGCTCGCCACCTGGTCCAAGCGACTGCGCAAGGCGGGGGCCGCCGTCCGAAGTTTCGATGACAATGCGATCACGGCGAGTGCGATTCGTGCTCAGCTCGAGGAACGGGATTGGCGACGATGAGCGACGCTATCCCAGGCGTTCGGTTCGGGAACGAGCCTGAGGAATCGGCGGCGACCGAAGCTTTCGACGCGGTCGGCTTCGAAACGCCGCTACTCCAGTCGACGACCCTCGAAGCCCGCCTCAATCGACGCTTCATCGCCGCATTATCGCTCGGTAGCCTGCTGGCAACCGCCGGGTTTGCGGAGGGCATGCTCGCGTCGATCATAGGCTTCGGCGGACCGTTGGCGATGGTGCTGCTGTTCTTCTGGCGCGGCTATTTCACCGACAGACTGCAGTCGCGGCCCGAGACGCGGCAAAAATTTGCCGACAGCTGCTATTTCCTCGGTTTCCTGTTCACGATGATCGCGCTGATGGTCGGCTTTTTGCCCAGCGGATTGCTCGGCGCGACCGTCTCCAGCCAAAAGATCTTGCGGTTCTTCGGTATGGCGCTGGGTGCGACGGCACTGGGCCTTATCGGTCGCATTCTGGTCATCCAGGGAGGCAGTTCGACCGGCGAGGATGTGCGCCGCATGGAGGCCAATGTCCGCGATCTCGCGCGGCAGGTTGGCGAGACGGTCGCTGCGATCGCCGCCGACTTGGCCGCTGCCCGGACGGCGGTTGTCGACGATCGCAGCGCCGCGCTTGCGGCGTTGATCGCCCCGGTCGAAGCCACGCTCGCCGCTGCGCTTGCCCGGCTCGACGGCGCCAGCGTCGCGGCGGCGAACAGCATGCTGCGCCATCAGCAAAGCGTTGATGAGCGACATGCCGCGTACGTCGCGGCGACCGACACGGTCGTTGCTGCGTCCGCTGCCAAGCTTTCGGAGCTGGAGGCGGTCGCAAGCGAGACGCGCGCTGCGCAGGAATTGCTTGCCGCCTCGGCGCGAAGCCTCACTGCAAGCATCGCGGCGCTCGGTCGCGACCTCGTGCCGCTCACGGCGCTGACCCGCGAAGCGCTGAGCGACGCAACTGCGAGCATTATGCAGGTGAGCACCGCGTTGGCCGGCGTGAGGGCACAGGGAGCGACGCTCGAAACGGTGCTGAGCGCAGTAGCCGAACGTACGGATGATACCGTTCGCGCCATCGACCGCGCGACGTCGAGCGGAAACCGTGCCGCCGACACCATCGACGCGCTAGGCGTCCAAAGCGAGCGTTTCGCGGCCGATCTCGACGCGCAGTTAAGCAGCAGTCGCCGCGCCAGCAGTGAAGCCCTGACCAGCGACGCAGTCCGCTTTCAAACCGATATCGACGCTGCGACCGAACGCTTTGCCGAAATCGTCCGTTCGTTCGGGACGACACTCGCCGGGCTGCGTTCCGCAGAGCCGCGCCCGTGATCGCAGTCGACGCTGTCGAGCAGAGCAATGAAGCCATCGTGACCTTCTCGCTTGTCGAGTTACTCACGCAACTGGTGTTCGTCGCAATGGCCCTGGCCCTCGTCCTGCAGCAGGAAACCGAGACGCGCATGACGCCGACCGCCGAGCGTCTGCGCCAACTCGAAGCGCAAATCGCGGCGCGCGACCGGGTCATCGAAGCACAGCGCCGCGACCTTGCGACGCTCCGTCGCGCGGTCGCGGCGCAGGCTGAATTTATTGGCAAACTTAAACAATTGCCCCGCAATCATCTTCCGTCCGAAGCTGGCATCTGGGTCGGCAAGGATAGCTTCGCACGAATGGCCGCCGCTGACGCATTCAACTCGGACCTGCGCGGCCAAAATGCCGGACTTCGTGCGCGTTTGGAGGCCAAGACGGGCACCGTCATCAGGGCGCAGTGCGATATGACCCCCGGCCCCTTGCTGTCGATCCGCCTGCTTGCCTCGGGGGATGTCGCGGCGCGGCCCGCCTGGCCAGCCGGGTCCGATGATCGGGCACGCCGCATTCCCGGCGTAGCGGCGCTCGCCGCCGCGCCAAGTCTTGGTCGGGCGCGTTTCGGCGTACTTGCCCGGCCCGTCAAGAGCGCGGGTCGCGCTGCCTCGCCCGAATGCGACTTCCTCGTGCGAACCGAACTCGGCCACAACGATGCCCGTCTTGCCCAACGTCAACTGGCCATGCTCGAACAATATTTCCGTGTCCGCGCGCCTCGCTGAAGCGCTCGACGAGCTGGCTCGGGAAACCGAACTTTGGCGGATCGAGGCTGGCAAACGTCGATATCGCAAGTCGGTCTTGCATAATGCCGGATCACTTGTGTCCGCAGTTCCAGACCTGCCATCATCGAACATTTTGGCCTTGGACAAGCCGGTGGACGAACCATCGGGTCGGTCGCGACCGGTCGATTCGCTTGAATATCCGGCCGCCCCGAAAAGGGTCGCCACACCGGACTTTGAAGCGGTCCCGCGCCCGCCGCCGCTGCCGCGCGAAACCGATCCTGAAAAGCTGGTAGAGTTCGCCAGGCGTTTTCCCTCACAGCGACCCCCCCCTCCCGAGCCGCTTTTCGATCGGCTGCGCAATTGGCTCAGACAGCGATGGAACCGCCGAGGCTAGCGCCTTGTGTTGCCCTGCTACCACACCAATATCGCACCCGACACGGAGGCCGCATGAACATCGAGAAATTCACCGACCGCGCCAAGGGTTTCCTCCAATCGGCGCAGACCGTCGCGATCCGCAACGATCATCAGCGCGTTACGCCCGCGCATCTGCTCAAGGCGCTGCTCGAGGACGAGCAGGGCATGGCTGCCGGACTGATCCGCGCTGCCGGGGGGCGGCCCGAGACGGCGATGCAGCTCGTCGATCAGGCGCTCGCCAAGATGCCCGCCGTGACCGGCGGCGGGGCGCAGAGCCTGCAATGGGACACCGATACCGCGCGGCTGCTCGACAGTGCCGAGCAGGTCGCGACCAAGGCGGGCGACTCGGTCGTCACCGTCGAGCGGCTGCTGCTGGCGTGCGCGCTCGCCACCACCACCGACGCGGGGAAGGCGCTGGCGGCGGCAGGCGTCACGCCGCAGGGCCTCAACGACGCCATTGCCGCAGTCCGCAAGGGGCGCAAGGCCGACAGCGCGGGAGCGGAGAATCAGTTCGATGCGCTCAACAAATACGCCCGCGACCTGACGCAGGCGGCGCGCGACGGCAAGCTCGACCCCGTCATCGGACGCGACGAGGAAATCCGCCGCACCGTGCAGGTGCTGGCGCGCCGCACCAAGAACAACCCCGTGCTGATCGGCGAACCCGGTGTCGGCAAGACCGCGATCGTCGAGGGCCTCGCGCTGCGCATCGCCAACGGCGACGTGCCCGAGGGGCTGAAGGACCGCCGCCTGATGGCACTCGACATGGGGTCGTTGATCGCCGGTGCGAAGTACCGCGGCGAGTTCGAGGAGCGGTTGAAGGGCGTCCTCGACGAGGTGCGTGCCGAAGGCAGCGACGTCGTGCTGTTCATCGACGAGATGCATACCCTCGTCGGCGCTGGCGCGTCCGAAGGCTCGATGGACGCCTCGAACCTGCTCAAGCCGGCGCTGGCGCGCGGCGAACTCCACTGCATCGGCGCGACGACGCTCAACGAGTATCGCAAATACGTCGAGAAGGACGCGGCGCTCGAACGGCGTTTTCAACCGGTGTTCGTCGGCGAGCCGACGGTACCCGACACGATCTCGATCCTGCGCGGCCTCAAGGAGAAATACGAACTCCACCACGGCGTCCGCATCACTGACGGCGCCATCGTCGCGGCGGCGACGCTGTCGAACCGCTACATCGCCGACCGCTTCCTGCCCGACAAGGCGATCGACCTGATGGACGAGGCCGCCAGCCGCCTGCGCATGGAGGTCGAAAGCAAGCCCGAGGAGATCGAGAACCTCGACCGCCGCATCATGCAGCTGCGCATCGAACGCGAAGCGCTGAAGCGCGAGAGCGATGCGGCGTCGAAGGAGCGGCTGGCGGCGCTCGAAACCGAGCTGGCGAACCTCGACGAGCAGTCGCGCGAACTGACCGCGCGCTGGACCGCCGAGAAGGACAAGCTGGCGGGCGCGACGAAGGTCAAGGAGCAGCTCGACGCAGCACGCCTCGAGGTCGAGCAGGCGCAGCGCGGCGGCGACTATGCCAAGGCGGGCGAGCTGACCTACGGGCGCATCCCCGATCTCGAACGCCAGCTCGCCGAGGCCGAGGGCGCCACGGCGGGCGCGATGGTGCGCGAGGAAGTCACCAGCGACGACATTGCTGCGGTGGTGTCCCGCGCCACGGGCATTCCCATCGAACGGATGCTCGCGGGCGAGCGCGAGAAGCTGCTCGGCATGGAGGTGGCGCTCGGCAAGCAGGTCATCGGGCAGCCGGCGGCGGTCAAGGCGGTCAGCGCCGCGGTGCGCCGTGCGCGCGCCGGGCTGCAGGATCCCAATCGCCCGCTGGGATCGTTCCTGTTTCTCGGGCCGACGGGGGTCGGCAAGACCGAGCTGACCAAGGCGCTGGCGCGTTTCCTGTTCGACGATGCCGCCGCGCTGCAGCGCATCGACATGAGCGAATATATGGAGAAGCACGCCGTCAGCCGCCTGATCGGCGCGCCGCCGGGCTATGTCGGCTATGACGAGGGCGGCGTGCTGACCGAGGCGGTGCGGCGGCGGCCGTATCAGGTCGTGCTGTTCGACGAGGTCGAGAAGGCGCATCCCGATGTCTTCAACATCCTGCTCCAGGTGCTCGATGACGGGCGGCTGACCGACGGGCAGGGGCGGACGGTCGACTTCACCAACACGCTGATCGTGCTGACCTCGAACCTCGGCTCGCAGTATATCGCAGCGCTGCGCGACGAGCAGCCCGCCAGCGATGCCGAGGCGCAGGTGATGGAGCTGGTGCGCGGGCATTTCCGCCCCGAGTTTCTCAACCGGCTCGACGAGATCGTGCTGTTCAACCGACTGGCGCAGGCCGACATGGGCGGCATCGTCGACCTGCAGCTGCTGCGGGTGCAGGCGCTGCTCAGCGATCGCAAGATCGGCCTCGACCTGACCGACGCGGCACGGCGCTGGCTGGCGCGAGTGGGCTACGACCCGGTTTACGGTGCGCGGCCCTTAAAGCGCGCCGTGCAGCGCTTCGTGCAGGACCCGCTGGCGGACCTGATCCTGGGCGGCGAGGTGCCCGACGGCGCGACGGTCCACGTCGACGAGGGCGATGGGCGGTTGCTGCTCGCGGCGGGCCGCGAGGCGGGAAACTAGGCGTCGGGCATCGTCACGACGAAGCGCGCGCCCGGCGCGGCGTCCTCGATCGCCACCGTCGCGCCGACCTGCCGCGTCAAGGCGCGGACGATCTTCATGCCGAGGCCCGTCGCCTTGACGAGGCTGAAGTCGGGGGGCAGCCCGACACCGTCGTCGGCGACGGCAATGCACAGCGCGCCTTCGGTCTGCCTCAGGGCAACGCGCACCCGCCCGGTCGCACCGCGCGGGAAGGCGTATTTGAAGGCGTTGGTGAGCAATTCGCTGACCACCAGCGCCAGCGGCACCGCCTGCGTCAGCGGCAGCACCACCTCCGCGTCGGCGTCGAAGTCGAGTGCGATCCGGCCCGCATCGTGCGCCGCGACGTTCTCGTTGGCCAGTTCGCGCAGATAAGCGACGAGATCGACGCGGTCGTGCTGGCTCGTCGAATAGAGCCGCTCGTGCATCGACGCGACGACCGCGACGCGCCCGCGCGCTTCGAGCAGGCTGCCGCGCAGCACCGGCTCCCTCGCCTGCGCCGCCTGGAGCGACAGCAGCGCGGTGACGAGCTGAAGGCTGTTCTTGACGCGGTGATTGACCTCGTGGAGCAGCACGTCCTTGGTTTCGAGCGCCTGCGCCAGCGCTGCCTCGGCGGCGCGGCGCGCGGTGATGTCGAGGCTGGCGATCGAAATGCGCGGTTTGCCCGTCGGCCCGCGCGGCATCGGCGTCAGCGTCGCGGTGAACCAGCGCGGCTGACCGTCGGGACCGTTGAACGGATATTCGGTGTGCGTCGCCCGCGGGCTCTGCGCAGCGGCGTGCATCGCGGGCATCATCGAGCGCGGCAGGCGGCCGCCCGACAGGTCGCGCGCGCGGCGTCCGGCGACCTGCTCGGCCCCCCAGAATTTCGCCATCCGGCGGTTGGCGAGCACGAAGGTGAAGTCGTCGGGGTCGAGATCCAGGACGGCGACATAGATGCCGCTGGTTTCGAAGAAGGCCTGCAACGCGGCCTCCGATTCGCCGAGGCGCGCTGTGAGTTCGGCTTCGCCGGTGATGTCGGTGTTGATGCCGTACCAGCGCGTTACCTTGCCCGCGTCGTCGCGGATCGGCTCGACGCGCGTCAGGAACGGGCGAAAGCTGCCGTCGCGACCTCGCAGGGGAAAGGTCATCTCGAAGCGCTCGCCGCGTTCGATGGCGCGCGTCCAGCCCGCCATGACGTCGGGCAGCACGGCGGGATCGTGAACCGCCTGCCAGCCCCAGCCCGTCATCTGGTCGGGCGTCGTGCCGGTGTAGTCGTACCAGCGGCGATTGTACCAGAAGATATAGCCGTCGCCGTTTGCCATCCAGCACAGCACCGGCAGCTGATCGGCCATCAGGCGGAAATCGCGCACCGCGGCGTGGCCGTCACCGAACTCGGCTTCGGTCCAGACGGGCAACCCGTCGCCGGGAGCGGGGGGCAAACTGGTTTCGGGACCGGCCATCGCGCCGGTCTTAGACCGCGCCGCGACACCTTGCCAAGCGTCGGCCCTTCGACAAGCGTGCGGACACGCGCTATCCGTGGCGGATGGCCCGTTCCGACCCCGAACCGACTCCGCCGCCACGCCGTGTGACGCGCCGCCGCTTCCTCGTCGGCGGCGGTGTCGGCATCGGCCTC
>CAXTSL010000072.1:9648-17207 GCA_964246975.1 uncultured Sphingomonadaceae bacterium | reverse complement strand
AACGACGCGACGGTGCAGGGGCTGGCGGCGGCGTCGGGCGATGCGCGCTTCGCGTGGGACAGCTATCGGCGCTTCATCCAGATGTACGCCGACGTGGTGCTCGGCCTCGACCATTATCTGTTCGAGGACGCGCTCGAAATCACCAAGGAGGACAAGGGCGTCGCGCTCGATACCGACCTCGACGCCGACGACCTGCGCGGTCTCGTCATGCGCTATCAGGCGATCGTCCTGCAGTCGTGGGGCGACGAGTTCCCGCAGGACGTCCACGAGCAGCTGTGGGGCGCCATCGGCGCGGTATTCGGGTCGTGGCGATCGGAGCGCGCGCGCGTCTATCGCCGGTTGAACGACATCCCCGAAAGCTGGGGTACCGCCGTCACCGTCCAGGCGATGGTGTTCGGCAACATGGGCGAGACCTCGGCAACCGGGGTGGCGTTCACCCGCGACCCCGCCACCGGCACGCGCGCGCACTACGGCGAGTTCCTCATCAACGCGCAGGGCGAGGATGTCGTCGCGGGCATCCGCACACCGCAGTACCTGACGCGCGCCGCCCGCGAGACCGCCGGAGCCAAGGCGCAGTCGATGGAGGAGGCGATGCCGGTGGTGTTCGCCGAACTGGCGGGGGTCTTCGACCTGCTCGAACGCCACTACCGCGACATGCAGGATATCGAGTTCACCGTGCAGCAGGGCAAGCTGTGGATGCTCCAGACGCGCAGCGGCAAGCGGACCGCCAAGGCGGCGCTCAAGATCGCCGTCGACATGGCCGATGAGGGGCTGATCACCAGCCGCGAGGCGGTGCTGCGCGTCGATCCCGGCGCGCTCGACCAGCTGCTCCACCCGACGCTCGATCCGGCCGCGCCGCGCGACGTGCTGACCAAGGGCCTGCCCGCCTCGCCGGGTGCCGCATCGGGCGCGGCGGTGTTCGACAGCGACACCGCCGAGCGGCAGGCGAACGCGGGCGACGCGGTCATCCTCGTCCGCACCGAGACCAGCCCCGAAGACATCCACGGGATGAATGCGGCAAAGGGCATCCTGACCGCGCGCGGCGGCATGACGAGCCACGCGGCGGTCGTCGCGCGCGGCATGGGGCGGCCGTGCGTCAGCGGCGCGGGCGCGCTGTCGATCGACCTCAAGGCGCGGGTGGCCCGCATTGCGGGACGCGAAATCCGCGAGGGCGACATTCTGACGCTCGACGGGTCGACGGGCGAGGTGATGCTCGGCGCGGTGCCGACGGTCGAGCCCGAGATGGCGGGCGACTTCGGGCGGTTGATGGAATGGGCCGACGTGCATCGCCGCATGAAGGTCCGCGCCAATGCCGAGACGCCGCTCGACTGCCGCACTGCGCGCGGCTTTGGGGCCGAGGGCATCGGGCTGTGCCGCACCGAGCACATGTTCTTCGACGCGAGCCGCATCACCGCGGTGCGCCGGATGATCCTCGCCGAAGACGCGGCGGGGCGCGCTGCCGCGCTTGCCGAGCTGCTGCCCGAGCAGCGCGCCGACTTCGCGCAGATCTTCGAGATCATGGCGGGGCTTCCGGTGACCATCCGCCTGCTCGACCCGCCGCTGCACGAGTTCCTGCCCGCGCACGAAGCCGACTTTGCCGAGGTCGCCGAGGCGTCTGGCATCGACGTGACGACGCTGCGCCGGCGCGCCGCCGAGCTGCACGAGTTCAACCCGATGCTGGGCCATCGCGGCTGCCGGCTGGGCGTCACCTATCCCGAAATCTACGCGATGCAGGCGCGCGCGATCTTCGAGGCGGCGGTCGACGTGGCGCAGCGAACGGGCGCGGCGGTGGTCCCAGAGGTCATGGTGCCGCTCGTCGCGACGCCGCGCGAGCTGGAGATCACCAAGGCGCAGATCGACGCGGCGGCCGCCGACGTGTTCGCCGAGACCGGCCGCACCCTCGACTATCTCGTCGGCACAATGATCGAGCTGCCGCGCGCCGCGCTCCGGGCCGGCGAGATCGCGGCGCACGCGGCGTTCTTCAGCTTCGGCACCAACGACCTAACGCAGACCGCGCTGGGCATCAGCCGCGACGATGCATCGAAGTTCCTCGTCCCCTACGTCGAGGCGGGCATCTACCCGCGCGACCCGTTCGTCTCGATCGACGTCGAGGGCGTCGGCGAGCTGATCGAGATCGCCGCGACGCGGGGCCGCGCTGCGCGATCCGACATCAAGCTCGGCATCTGCGGCGAACACGGCGGCGACCCGCTCAGCATCGCGTTCTGCGAAGGTCTCGGCCTCGATTACGTCAGCTGTTCGCCCTACCGCGTGCCGATCGCGCGGCTGGCGGCGGCGCAGGCGGCGCTGCGGGGGTAACACTCTCTGCTCCCCCTCTCTCCGCTTCGCGAAGACTCTCACCGGGAGGGGAGGGGGAAGTAAATCGACCGATCCCGCTTTCAATCCATCGCGGCGTGCGGCATCTCGCCGACCGTCTTGGCGGGCGCGCGCATCAGCAGGAGGAGCGGCAGCGACGCCAGCGTCACCCACATCAGCAGGCGGTAGACGTCGATGTAGCCGATCATCGCCGCCTGCAGGTTCACCGTCGCGTCGAGATAGGCCATCAGCGTGTCGCCCGTCGCGCCCAGTCCCTGCGCCGGCGCCGGATCGACGGGCAGGGTGAACGGCGTCAGTGCGCCGCCCAAATCGGCGTGGCTGATCTGCGTCTGGCGCGCGAAGACGCCCACCGTCGCGCTGACGCCGATCGACGCGCCGAGATTGCGGAGAAGGGTGTAGAAGCTGGCCGCGTCAGTCCGCAGCGCCGGGGCGAGCGTCGAGAACGCGATGGTATTGAGCGGCACGAACAGGCAGCCGAGGCCAAGGCCCTGCACCAGACCGCTGACGATCACCGGCTGCATGCCCATCTGCGGCGAGAAGCCGCTCATCATCCACAGCGATGCAGCGGTCAGCAGCAACCCCACCGCCATGATCCGGCGCGCGTCGATCTTGCCGATGATGCGCCCCATCAGCAGCATGCCCGCCATCGTCCCCAGCCCGCGCGGCGCCATGACGAGACCCGTCGTCACCACCGGATAACCGAACAGACGTTCGAGCATCGGCGGCATCAACGCCGTCGTCGAGACCATCAGCGCGCCGACCAGGGTGATCAGCACGAAGCCCGTCGCGGCATTGCGGTCGGAAAGCATATGCTTGTCGAGGATCGTCTCGCGCCCGGTGAAGATGTGCACGCCGAACATCCACAATGCGGCGACGGCGGTCAGCGCCTCGACGCGGACTTCCCAGCTGGCGAACCAGTCGAGCTGCTGGCCCCGGTCGAGCATCAGCTGCAGTGCCGCGACGCCGATCGACAGCATGGCGAAGCCGAACAGGTCGAAGCGGCGGCGGACGTTGTCCGTGTGCGGAAGATACGCCCACGCGCCGAACAGCGCGAGCAGGCCGAAGGGCAGGTTGACGTAGAATACCCAGCGCCATTCGAAACTGTCGGTCAGCCAGCCGCCGAGCACCGGCCCCATGATCGGCCCGACCATGACGCCGACACCCCACAGCGCCATCGCCTTGCCGTGCTGCGCCTTGGGGTAGGCGTCGAGCAGGAAGGCTTGGCCGAGCGGCACGAGGAACGCTCCGAAGCCGCCCTGGAGCATGCGGAACACGACCATCTGCTCGAGCGACTGAGCGAGACCGCACAGCATCGACGCGCCGACGAAGCCCGCAACGCTGGCGAGGAACAGCGGCCGTCGACCGAACTTGCCGCCGAGCCAGCCGGTCAGCGGCGTCGCGATGGCACTGGCGACGATGTAGCTCGTCAGCACCCACGTGACGGTGTCTGCGGCGGCCCCGAGGCTTGCCTGCATGTGCGGCAGCGCGACGTTGGCGATCGTCGAGTCGAGCACTTGCATGAAGGTCGCGAGCATCACGACGCAGGTGATCGCCAGCGCGTTGGGCGCGGGGCGGTCGAGTGCAGCGGGGAAAGGGGCGGCGAGGCTGGCCACGCGTTAAAGCCGGAGGCGGCTGCAAAGGACCGCCGTCATCCCGGCGAAGGCCGGGACCCATCTCCCGAATTCAGGCGATGGATCCCGGCGTTCGCCGGGATGACGGGTTGAACTTTGCCCGACCCGGTTCATTTCGCCCCCCGCACGTCGACCGTCACCGTCGCCGACAGCCCGGCGATCAGCGGCACTTTTGGCGCGCCGTCGATGGCGATGCGGACGGGAACGCGCTGGACGACCTTGACCCAGTTGCCGGTAGCGTTCTGCGCGGGCAGCACCGAGAACTCGCTGCCGGTGCCCGCGCCGACGCTGAGCACGCGGCCGCTGACCGGCACGCTCGGGTAGGCGTCGAGCCGGATCGTCGCGCGCTGGCCGATCCGCATGTGCTCAAGGTCGGTCTCCTTGAAATTGGCCTCGACCCAGCGGCGCTGCGACAGCACGAGGCTGAGCGTCGGGATGCCCGTCGCGACGATCTGCCCCGCCTGGACCTTGTCGGTCTGGCTGGCGATCCCGTCGGACGGCGCCCGGACGACGGTGCGGCGCAGGTCGAGCGCGGCACGGTCGCGTGCCGCCCGCGCCGCCATGACGACGGGCTGCGCCTCGACCGGGCCACGCGCCATCCCCGCGCGCGCATTGGCCAGATCGGCCTGCGCCGAGTCGAGCGCGGCGCGGGCCTGATTCAACGCCAGCTCGGCTTGCTGGTAACGCGCGCGCGTCGTGAAGCCGTCCTTGAGCAACTGCGCCTGACGCTGGAAGTCGAGACCCGCGAACTGCACCGCGTCGCGGCGGCTGGCGAGGTCGGCGCCTTTGCCCGTCACCGTCGTGCCGCGCTGCGCCGCCTGCTGGCGCGCCTCGGCGAGCGCCGCTTCGCGCTCCGCGAGCACGATGCGAAACGGCTCGGGGTCGAGGGTGAAGAGCACGTCGCCGCGCTTGACCGCCTGGCTTTCGCCGACGTTGACCCTGAGCACGCGCCCGGTGATGTCGGCGCTGATCGACACCTTATCCTGCTGGACATAGGCGTTGTCGGTCGACACCGATTTGCCGCTGGTCAGCCAGACATAGGTTCCGCCCGCCACCAACAGCAGCGGCACGACGATCATCAGCAGCGGGCGGCGCAGCCGCTGCCAGAGCGTGCGCGGCGGCGCGACGAGGTCGGCATCGCGCAGCAGGTCGGGGTTGGTACGGTCGAGCATCAGGCGGCTCCGGCGCGTGGCAGTTCGGCGACGCGCGGCAACTCGGCAGCGCGCGACGACAGGTTGGCGCGTAGCATCGACAGGCCGTCGGTCATCGTCGCGCGCGTCGCCTCGGGGATTTGGGACAGCGCCTCGTCCATGACCGTCTCGCCGACGCCGCGTAGCTGATCGAGCAGCGGGTGCGCGGCGGGCGTCAGGTGCAGCCGCCACGCGCGCCGGTCGGCAGGGTCGGCGCGGCGCTCGACCAGACCCGCGTCGGCCAGCCGGTCGACCATGCGGCACAAGGTGATCGTCTCGACTTCGAGGTAATCGGCGAGGCCGGTCTGGTTGATTCCCTCCTGCCGCGACAGCGCGAACAGCACCTGCCACTGCGCGCGACTGACGCCGAGCGACCGCGCCCGCGTATCGAACCGCCGCCGCAGCAGGCGGGCGGCGTCGCTGAGGAGGAAGGCAAGCGAGTCCTGTGGCATGCGAGGGAGATAATACGCATGCTTGTTATGTGCAACCCTTCGCGCCTTGTCATGCTGGCGGACGCCAGCATCCAGCGCGGCGCGCGACGAGGGCACGGCCGCGTGGGGCAAGGTGGATGCTGGCGTGCGCCAGCATGACGACGGAAAGGTCGGATTCTAGACTGCTGGTGCCCCGAACCGCGTCTCGTACTCGGTCGTCCGCCCCTCGTGGAGCAGCCGCGCCTGCTCGACGAGGCGGTCGGTGCGGATGCGGCCCGCGAAGCTCCCGAGCTGCGAGTCGATGACGTCGGCGTCGGCCCCCGACCATGCCGCGATCTGCGAGATGCCGGTGATGCCGAGCTTGGCGAGCGCAGCCGCCAGCCGGTCACCGACGCCCTTGAGGCGGCGCACGTCATCGGTTGCAAACGGTGTCGCGCCGAGGTCGGCGGCGGTGTCGACGGGCACCTCGGCGCGCGCGTCGAGGCGGCGCGCCTCGGCGCGCTTGAGCCGGTCGACTTCGGCGGCGAGCGGCGTCAGGCGCTGGTCGAGCGAATCGCGTTCGAGCCGCAGCGCATCGCGTTCGGTCTTGAGCGTCGCGCGCTCGGCGGCGAGGAGGTTGACCTGCTCGTCGAGGCGAATGGCGCGCCGCTTGGCCCCCGAGCGCAGCAGCATTCCGAGCCACACGCCGATGATGAAGGCGAACGCGATGACCGCGAGCACCACCGGCTCGTTCAGAAACTCGACGAAGGAATTCGTCACCGCCGTTCTCCCGCTGCAGGTCGCCCGCATAACGCGCCGCGCGGCGAAAGGACACTCGCGGGCCAAGCATGTTGCCCCCGCCGCCCGGCTTGCCTATCCCTCCGGCCATGACCGCGCCCGCGACCGTCGCCGACATCACGCCTGCCGAGCGCCGCCTGGCGATCGCTGCGGTGTTGATCGTGCTGCTGCTGTCGGCGCTCGACCAGACCATCGTTTCGACCGCGATGCCGCGCATCATCGCCGAATTGCAGGGCCTCGAACGCATCGCATGGGTCGGCACGGCGTATTTGCTGACCTCGACCGTCACGGTGCCGATCTACGGCAAGCTTGGCGATCTGTATGGTCGACGCCCGATCCTGATTTTCGGGGTGGTCAGCTTTCTTGCCGGTTCGATTCTCTGCGGGCTGGCGGGGGAGTTCGGTCCGCTGCCGCTCGTCGGCGACGCGATGAACCAGCTGATCGTCTGCCGTGCGCTGCAGGGCATCGGCGCGGGCGCATTGACGACCGGGGCGTTCGCCACCGTCGCCGACATCATCGTGCCTGCCGAGCGCGGCCGCTACACCGGGCTGTTCGGCGCGATGTTCGGCTTCGCCAGCGTCGCCGGGCCGGTGATCGGCGGACTGCTTACCGAACACGCGACAACGCAGGCGTTCGGCCATGTCATCAGCGGCTGGCGCTTCGTCTTCTACGTCAACCTGCCGCTCGGTGCGGTGGCGCTCTACATCCTGATCAACCATCTGCCGCTGACCGGCGGGCAGCCGGGCGGTGAGCGTCGCATCGACTGGCTCGGCAGCGCGCTGATCCTCGTCGCCTTCGTGCCGCTGCTGCTGGCGCTGTCGTGGGGTGGGCATAATGCGCCGTGGGGCAGCCCGCGCATCGTCGGCATGTTCGCCGTCGGCGCAGCTGGGCTCGTGGCGCTGCTGCTCGTGTCGCGTGGCAAGCCGCATGCCGTCGTGCCGCTGCGCCTGTTCGAGGGCGCGGTGTTCGCACGCGGCAACCTCGCGCTGTTCGTCATCAACCTCGCCTTCATGGGTCTAGTGATGTTTTTCCCGCTCTACCTGCAGGTGGCGCGCGGCGTTGGCGCGACCGAGAGCGGCTTCGCGCTGCTGCCGCTGATGGGTGGTGTGCTGACCGGCAGCATCAGCAACTCGACCTTTGTCGGCAACGTCGCGCTCAACGGACTCGGTGGCGCGATGTCGATCCAGGCGGCGACG
>CAXTSL010000072.1:0-9638 GCA_964246975.1 uncultured Sphingomonadaceae bacterium | reverse complement strand
GACCGGCAGCATCGTCGCAGGCAACGTCGCGCGCAAATCGCAGCAGTACAAACCGATCCTTGTCGTCGGCGGCGTGCTGATGCTGGCGGGCACGGCGATGCTGATGCAGGTCGGTCCCGACACGTCGCGCGGCTTTCTGCTCGTCGCGCTGGCGGTAACGGGCTTCGGCCTCGGTCCGGCGCAGGGCATGTTCACGCTGGCGATCCAGAGTGCCGTCGCGCAGCGCGATGTCGGCGTCGCGACGAGTTCGGCGCAGTTCTTCCGGCAGATCGGCTCGACGATCGGCGTCGCGATCTTCGGCGCGCTGCTGACCAATGCGCTTGCCGCCGAACTGCCGCGCCGCGCCCCCGACCTGACGGTGGCGGGAACTGAGGTCGATATAAGCCGCGCGCAGATGCTGGCGATGGACGCAGGCGCGCTCAAGGCGGCACTGGGCCCGCGCGGCACCGACCCCGCGCTGGTCGAACGCACCGGCGCAGGTCTGCGCGCCAGCTTCTCCTCCGCCATCCTCGGACTGTTCCCGATCAGCGCGGCGATCCTGCTGCTCGGATTTGTCGTGACGCTGACCATCCCGGCGCTCAGGTTGCGCGGGCGAAACGATCCGGTGCCGCAAGGCGAGGGCGCGCCCGCATGACCGGCACCGTCGAGCGTCGGCGAACCCTGCCCGACGGCATGGCGGTCGAGATGGTGCCGATGCGCGACGGCTGGCGCGTCCGGCGGCTGCATCGCGCCGGGATGGCGGGCCGGGGCTCGATCCTGTTCGTCAACGGGCGCGGCGACTTCGCCGAGAAATACGCCGAGACCTATCACGACTGGACCGACGCCGGCTGGGGATTCGCGACCTTCGACCACCGCGGGCAGGGCGGCTCGGGACGCTTCCTCGCCGACCGCCAGAAGGGTCACGCGCCGGGTTTCGACCTGTGGCGCGGCGACGTCGCCGAGCATGCCGCGTGGTTCAAGGCGAGTTTTCCCGCACCGCACTACGCCGTCGCGCATTCGATGGGCGGCCACCTCATGCTGCGCCACCTCGAAGCGCGCCCGTCGGACTTCCACCGCGCGGTGTTGCTCGCGCCGATGTGCGGGCTGGCGGCCAAGCCCATCGGCCCCGTGCTGGCGCGGCTGGTCGGCCGGATCAGCTGTGCACTGGGCTTCGCGGAGGCGTTTGCGCCGGGGAGCGGGCCTCTCAAGCGCGATCCCGGCGGCTTGCGCCAGTCGCGGCTGACGCACGACGCGACGCGCTATTCGGACGAGGCGTGGTGGATCGACCATCGCCCCGAACTCGAGATTGGCGGCGTTACTAACGGCTGGATCGACAGCGCCTTCCGGTCGCTCGACGCGCTGCACGCGCCGGGCGTCGTCGAGCGCGTCACGCTGCCGCTCCTCGTCCTCGCGGCGGGCGACGAGGCGCTCGTCGACAATGCCGCGACCGCCCGCGCCGTCGCGCGCATTCCAGGCGCAACGATGGAAATCTTTGCCAACGCCGGCCACGAACTGATCCGCGAGACCGACCCGATTCGCGACGGCGCGCTGGGGCGCATCGCCGCATTTTTCGCCTGAGCATGGCCAAACCCCGCGTCGCCATCGTCGGGGCAGGCATCGCGGGCGCGAGCATCGCCTATTTCCTCGGCAACGATGCCGAGGTGACGATAGTCGAGGCGGAGGCGCACCCCGGCTACCACACCACCGGGCGCTCGGCGGCGTTCTGGGTGCCGAGCTATGGCGGGCCTGCGGTCCTTCCGCTGACCGCCGCGTCGCGCGACTTCTTCATGGCCCCGCCCGAGGGTTTTGCGCGCCCGCTGCTGGCCCCGCGCGCCGCGCTCCACCTCGCCGCGCCGGGTGACGACGCCAGCGTCGCCGCGCTGCTCGCCGGATTGGAGGCTGACGCCATGCCGTACGTGCGCCTCGACGCGGCGGCGCTGCACGTCCGTTATCCGCTCCTGGAGCCCCGCTGGGCGCGTGCAGGGGTGCTGGAGGGCGATTGCTGGGATATCGATGTCGCGGCGCTCCACGCGGGCTTTCTGCGCGGCGCGAGGGCAGCCGGAGCGCGACTGGTCGGCGACGCGCGCGTCGAAGCGATGGCGCGCGGACCAGGCAGCTGGCGCATCGCGACGACGGCAGGCGGGTTCGACGCCGATATCGTCGTCAACGCGGCGGGCGCGTGGGCCGACGACCTTGCCGAACTGGCGGGCGCGGCGCGGCTGGGCCTGACGCCGCTGCGCCGCACGATCGCGGTGCTGGCGGTCGATCCCGTCCCCGACCCCGGACTGCCGGTGACTTTCGACGCGGCGGGCAGTTTCTATTTCAAACCCGACGCGGGCCGCATGTGGGTGTCCCCTCACGACGAAACCCCCGACGTGCCGCGCGACGCGGCGGCGGAGGAACTCGACATCGCCGTCGCCGTCGACCGCTTCGAGGCCGCGACGCGCTACACCGTCCGCCGCGTCGAGCGGCACTGGGCGGGCCTGCGCACCTTCGCCCCCGACCGCGCGCCCGTGATCGGCTGGGACAGCGTCGTCGAGGGGCTCTTCTGGACTGCGGGGCAAGGGGGCGTCGGCATCCAGACCGCCCCGGCATGGGGCAGGCGGGCGGCTGGTCTGGTGCTCGGCGGGGGGCGCGACGGCTGGTCAGACCGCTACGCCCCCGCCCGGTTTTCCCGAACGCCCCGAGCCGGCTAAGCGACCGCGTCGGCGGTCCGGCGACGCCGCATCGCTCCGCCCGCCATTCCAAACCCCGCGATCAGCATCGCCCAGCTCGACGGTTCGGGCACACTGCCGGCGAGGCCGAACTGGAAACTTTCGAGGTCCATGTGCTGAAAGCAGGCACTCAAGGCACTGCAAAGCGAAGCCGGGAAGTTCGAACGGATGCCGTTGGCGTCGACGCGCAGCAGCGCCAGACGGTCGATTGTGCCGCCCGTGAAGCTCGACGGTGCGAACAGCGTCGACAGGCTGCCGGTCGCGCCATAGGCGGTGCCGGTGACGAAGGTCCAGACGCCATCGACGTGCGCCCACAGCTGTCCCGCCTGGGCAGACAGAACCGGTATCTGGCCGAGCGTCCCGGTGCCGGTCGCGCCAAGGAAGCGGTCGGCGGCGAATGGCGTCACCGCGAACTCCGCATCGCCGCCGATGGTGTCGGTGCCGGTCCAGATCGCCTCGCGCGGCTTGGCGAAGATGAATTGCGTACCGGCCATACCGCTGAAGCAGCCGCCGGCCGACCCGCAAAAAGCGAGTCCGAAGGAACTGCCGCCACCGTCGTTGACGCCGATCGCATCGAAGGTGACGGGCGTGAAGGCCTTGGCCGGAAGGATCGCGCTGAGCTTGCCGCTTTCGCCGTATTGCGCCGCCGTGAAATTATACCACGCGCCGTCGGCATGGACGCCGAAGTTGACCGTGGCGAGATGGGCGATGACCAATTGGTCATAGCGCGCGTTGCCGCGGATCGCGACCAGCTGGCTCGCATAGATCGGTGCCGTGGCGGACGAACCGTCGTGGATGAGCTTGTCGTCGGCGGTCCAGGTGACGACGCTGGCGGCGGTCGGCACGGCCCCCAGGCCGGCGGCGATGAGCAACAGCGATGCGATGGTCTTCATGGTTCTGGCTCCCCTTGGACGATCCACGCCCGGTTGCGCGTCTCGCCGTGTGAGGGGGATTACAACTTGCGTTCGTCGAAGGCTTTCGACCGGCGTGTCAATCGCTTGTGCGCCAGTGCCATCGCACCAGGGCCGTCACGCCAGCGCCAGCACCATCTCGCGGTACAGGTCGGCGGCGCTGCGCCCGTCGGCGACCGCCGCCGTCGCGCGCGCCTCGAACTGGCCACGCAACATGGTCATCGAATAGCCGAAGCCCTGCCGGAACTGCCGCGCCAGCAGCGCCGGATCGGCAAAGCCGTGGTCGTAGCCGATCTGCGCGAGCGTGCGGTGGTCGAGCGGGTCGGCAACGGCGCGGTGCACCAGGCGTAGCCGCCGTTGCCGGTCCCATTTCAGCACCCCGCCGTCGTTGCGGAACATGCGGAACAGCGTCGAGCGCGTCGTCGCCAGCGCCGCCGTCATCGCATCGATGTCGATCGTCCCCGGCGACTGGTGTTGCGCATAGGCGCGCGCGCGCGCCGCCAGCGACACCGCTTCGGCAGGCGTATCGGCGCGCGGCGCGGCGGCCACGATATTGGCGAACAGGTCGCGGACGATACGCGACAGCGGTGCGATGCTGCTCGCCGCCGTGTCGGGCAATTGTTCGACCAGCGAGCGCATGAACGACACGAATAGCCGCGTCTCGGGCGTCGGCGCGAGGCGTCCGTGCGCATCGACCGGCCCGGTCGCCTCCTCGAGAAAGGCGCGCGACACCGAAATCGCGATGCTGCGCTGGCGCTGCCTATTCTCGCAGCGACCGAGGCGGTTGAGATTGGCGACGATGACGTCGTCGGCCCCGCACATGACGTCGATGCCCGGCGCGGTAAACCGGCTCGCGCCGTCATAGGGCAGCACGATGAGCAAATGGTCCGCCGCCGTGGTTTCGAGGAATTGCGCGTCGCGGTCCATGGTGAACGGGTCGGCATGCTGCATCGAAACGATCATCCGGCCGAGCTGCCAGAACTGCGCCTCGAGGTAATAGGCACCGCTGCCGGGCCGCGTCACCCGCGAATTGGGGGTGAAGCTCGCCCACGCCCCGAACTGCTGCTCGACGGGCAGCGTTGCGGTATCGAGCCGCAGCGTGGGGATGAGCGCGCGGGCGGCGGTCATACGCCGCCCCGCCGCGCCGCGATGGCGGCGTTCGCCAGCCCGTCGGCGCGCTCATTGTCGGGGTCGCCCGAGTGCCCCTTGACCCACTTCCACGTCACGGCGTGCGGCGCGGCGGCGGCGAGGAGCGCCTGCCACAGGTCGACGTTCTTGACGGGCTGGTTGGCGGCGGTGCGCCAGCCCTTCTTCTGCCAGCCGTGGACCCACTTCATGATGCCGTCGCGGACATAGCTGCTGTCGGTCGAAAGCGTCACGCGGCACGGCTTGGTCAGCGCGTTCAGCGCCTCGATGGCGGCGGTCAGCTCCATGCGGTTATTAGTGGTGTGCGCCGCCGCCCCCATCAACTCCTTTTCGACCGCACCCAGCCGCAGAATCGCCCCCCAGCCGCCGATGCCGGGATTGCCCTTGCACGCCCCGTCGGTGGCGATGACGACCTGCGGAAGTTCAGCCACCGGACAGCACCTCAGGGGTCGCCGCAGCGTACCAGCGCAGCCGCCGCGCGAAGGCCAGCGGGTCCTTGCGCGTTACCAGTGCGTCGGCGGGGGTGTTGAGCCAGTCATAGGCGCGCGTCAGCAGGAACCTGAGGCTCGCGCCCCGGCACAGCAGCGGCAACGCGGCGACTTCGGCGTCGGTCAGCGGATGCGTTCTGCGATAACCTGCGACGAGTGCCGCGGCCCGGTCGCCGTCGAAACGATGCCCGTCGTTCGAGAAGCTCCACGCCGCGTGCGTCACCGCGAGATCGTAGGCGCGGAGATCGGTGCAGGCGAAGTAGAAATCGATCAGCCCCGTCACCCGCCCGTCGAGCAGCAGGACGTTGTCGGGGAACAGGTCGGCGTGGATCGTCGCGCGGTCGAGGTGGCGGGGCCACGCGCGCGTCACCGCGGCGAGTTCGCGCGTCACCAGCGCCTCCAGTCCAGGCTCGATCGCATCGAGCTGCCCGGCGCACGACGCTGCGAGCCGCGCCCAACCCTCCGGACCCAGCGCGTTGGGCCGCTCGGCGCGGAAATGGGCGGTGGCGTGGTGCAGGCGGCCCAGCGCCGCGCCGGTGGCACGCGCCTCGGCGGCGCTTGCCTCGACCACCGAGACTCCGGTGATGAACTCGATCAGGCACGCCGGACGCCCGCACAGGCTTTGCAGCGGTCCGCCATCGCGGTCGGGGATCGGACGCGGCACGGGCAGCGCGCGGTCGGCGCAATGTGTCATCAGGTCGAGAAACCACGGCAGTTCGGTGGCCTCGACGCGCTTTTCGAACAAGGTCAGGAAATAGCGCCCGCGTGTCGTCTCGACGAAATAGTTCGAATTCTCGACGCCCTCGGCGATACCCTTGAAGGTCAGCGCGGTGCCGACATCGTAGCGTGCCAGGAATCCGGCCAGCGCGGCGGCATCGACCTGCGTATAGACCGCCATATATGTGTTCCGCCCCCAACTCTTGCCGTCATCCCGGCGAAAGCCGGGACCCATTTCCCGCGTTGAGGAGATGGTTCCCGGCTTTCGCCGGGATGACGGGCATTTGCAATGTCGGCTGCTCGACCCTTCGGATCGCCTGACCGCCTACGCCGTGAGCGCGCGCGGCAGCTTGAACGTCACATCCTCGACCGCCGTCGTCACCGCCTCGAGATCGAGCGTGTAGCGGGTGCCGAGCAGTGCCAGCACCTCCTGCACCAGCACCTCGGGGGCCGACGCGCCCGCCGTCAGGCCGAGCGTCCGCACGCCGTCGAGCCAGCGCCAGTCGAGGCAGTCGGCGCGCTGCAACAGGTGCGCCGCCGCACCCTCGCGCTCGCCGACTTCGCGCAGGCGCTGCGAGTTCGACGAATTGGGCGATCCCAGCACGAGCATCAGGTCGCAGCGGTGCGCGATCGCCTTGACTGCCGCCTGACGGTTCGACGTCGCATAGCAGATATCCTCGCCCTTCGGCCCGACGATGACGGGAAAACGGCGCTGAAGTTCGGCGACGATCTCGGCGGTGTCGTCGACCGACAGCGTCGTCTGCGTCAGGAAGCCGATGTTGTCGGGCTCGGCGACCGCGACGGTGCGGGCATCGTCGAGCGTCTCGATCAGCGTGATCGCCCCGGGCGGCACCTGCCCGAAGGTGCCGATGACCTCGGGATGGCCGGCGTGGCCGATGAACAGGATGTGGCGGCCCTGACCGACGAGGCGCTCGGCCTGGCGGTGGACCTTCGAAACCAGCGGACACGTCGCGTCGAGCCAGTTAAGGCCGCGCGCCTCGGCGGCCGCAGGCACCGCCTTGGGGACGCCGTGTGCCGAAAAGATCACCGCCGCGCCGTCGGGAACCTCGTCGAGTTCCTCGACGAATACCGCGCCCTTGGCCTTGAGCGTGTCGACGACAAAGGCATTGTGGACGATCTCGTGGCGGACGTAGACCGGCGCACCGTAGCGGGCGAGGGCGCGCTCGACGATTTCGATGGCGCGATCGACGCCCGCGCAAAAGCCGCGCGGCGCGGCGATCAGGACCTTGAGGCGGGGCAGCGGCAACGCGGTAACGGACATGGCAGCGTACATAGGAGCATCGCGGCACGAGCGCCATTGCCAACACGGCCGCAGCCGCCTTCGCTTGTCCGCACCGCAGCGGCATTCTATACGCGGCCGCCTGTCCTGAAAGGTCCGTCCTTGCCCGTTCCGCGTTTTGCCCTGCTCGTGCCGCTCGCCGCGCTGGTGCTGGCAGGCTGCCAGAAGAACCTGCTGCTCGTCACGCGCGCCGTCTGTCCGGCGGTCGCGGTACCCTATTACGCGGGCGACACGACATTGTTCGTGCCCGGCGACACGACGCGCAGCGCGGGTGCCGTCGACGTGGTGGCGACGATCACCAACGTGCGCGGGGCCTGCGTCGATGTCGGTCCGACGCTCGAAACCGACGTGTCGTTCACCGTCGTCGCGCGGCGCACCGCAACGGCGGGCGCGCGCAGCCTGACGCTGCCGTTCTTCGCCAGTGTCGTCAACGGCGGCAATCTGCTGGTGTCGAAGCAGCTCGGCTCGGTGACCCTGCAGTTCGCCGACGGCCAGGCCCGCGCCCAGGCCACGGGCGCGGCGAAGTCGCGCGTCGCGCGCGCGGCGACCGCGCTGCCGGCGGAAATCCAGCAGCGCGTCAGCCGCAACCGCAAGCCCGGCGATCTCGATGCCGCAACCGATCCGCTTGCCGAGCCCGATATCAAGGCAGCGGTGCGTGCCGCCAGTTTCGAGGTGCTCGTCGGCTTCCAGCTCGACGACGCGGCGCTGGCCTACAACGTCACCAAGTAACGGCGCGCAAAGCGTCCGCGCCCGCCAGCGGCGCGCCAGTCGGGGAGCAGCCATTTGACGCGCGCATTCGTGTTTCCGGGGCAGGGCAGCCAGGCTGTCGGCATGGGCCAGGCGCTCGCCGCCGCCAGCCCGCACGCCCGCGCGGTGTTCGAGGAGGTCGACGACGCGCTCGGTGAAAGACTGTCGGCGCTGATGTTCGGCGGACCCGAGGACGACCTCAAGCTTACCGAGAACGCCCAGCCCGCGATCATGGCGGTCAGCCTCGCGGTGTTGCGCGTGCTCGAGGCCGAGGGCGGCATCGTCCTCGCCGACAAGGCCGCGTTCGTCGCGGGCCATAGCCTTGGCGAATATAGCGCCCTGTGCGCGGCCGGGTCGCTGAGCCTCGCCGATGCGGCGCGGCTGCTGCGGTTGCGCGGTCGCGCGATGCAGGCGGCGGTGCCTGTCGGCGACGGCGCGATGGCGGCACTGCTCGGGTTGCCGCTCGACGCCGTGCTCGAAGTCGCGGCGGCGGCGGGGCAGGGCCAGGTATGCGCTGCCGCAAACGACAATGCGCCGGGGCAGGTGGTGGTGTCGGGGCACACCGAGGCGGTGGCGCGGGCGATCTCGCTGGCGCGCGCGCGCGGCGCCAAGCACGCCATCCTGCTGCCGGTGTCGGCACCTTTCCATTGCGCGCTGATGCAGCCCGCGGCGGACGCGATGGCGCAGGCGCTGGCGACGGCGCGGCTCGCTGCGCCGACGGTGACCTTGGTCGCCAACGTCACCGCCGCAGCCGTCGGCGACGCGGCGACGATTTGCGGTCTCCTCGTCGAGCAGGTCACGGCGATGGTCCGCTGGCGCGAAAGCGTGCTGGCGATGACCGAAGCCGGGGTCGACCAGTTCGTCGAACTGGGCGGCAAGGTGCTCGGTCCGCTGGTCAAGCGCATCACCCCCGACGCGACCAGCACCGGCGCGGTCGACATGGCGGGCGTCGAGGCGATCGCCAAAACGCTTTAGGCCTGAAGCGTCTCTAACCCTTCCGAAAGGCCGATGAGCGATGAGTGAGCCCGACGACTTGGGTGGGGAAACGCCGATGGCAACGGCGGCTGTAGCAACCGGGGTGATGTTCGACCTGCACGGCACGACCGCGCTGGTCACGGGGGCGTCGGGCGGCATCGGCGCGGCGATCGCGCGCGCGCTGGCGAAGCAGGGCGCGCGGGTGGCATTGTCGGGGACGCGCCTGTCCCCGCTCGAAGCCTTGGCGGCGGAGCTGCCGGGCTCGGTGGTGCTGGCGTGCGACCTGGCCGATGCCAAAGCGGTCGATGCGCTCGTGCCGGCGGCGGTCGCGGCGCTGGGGCAGCTCGACATTCTGGTCAACAACGCCGGCGTGACGCGCGACAACCTCGCGATGCGGATGAAGGACGAGGAGTGGCGGGCGGTCCTCAGCGTCAACCTCGAAGCCGCGTTCCGCCTGTGCCGCGCGGCGTGCAAGCCGATGATGAAGGCGCGCTTCGGTCGGATCGTCAACATCACGTCGGTGGTCGGCGTCACCGGCAATCCGGGGCAGGTCAACTATGCCGCGTCGAAGGCCGGGCTGATCGGCCTGTCCAAGGCGCTGGCGCTGGAGGTCGCGACGCACGGCATCACCGTCAACTGCGTCGCGCCGGGTTTCATCGTC
>CAXTSL010000071.1:0-17578 GCA_964246975.1 uncultured Sphingomonadaceae bacterium | reverse complement strand
GCCCAATTTCACCAACGTGCCGAACGAGTTCCTCGAACGCTATTTCCCGCTGCGGATCGAGCGCTACGAGACCGTCGCCGACTCGGGCGGCGCGGGGCTGCACCGTGGCGGCAATGGCATCCTGATGACCTACCG
This sequence comes from uncultured Sphingomonadaceae bacterium, assembly GCA_964246975.1. GTDB lineage: Bacteria > Pseudomonadota > Alphaproteobacteria > Sphingomonadales > Sphingomonadaceae > Glacieibacterium. The sequence continues at coordinate 17,443 of CAXTSL010000071.1, read as the reverse complement.
TTTTCTCGAACCCGGCCAGATCGCCATCCACGACGACCGCTGGTTCGTGCCGCCGTGGGGCGTCAACGGCGGGCTGCCGGGGGCGCGGGCACGCAAGGTCCTGCGCCGCGCCGACGGGAGCGAGACGATCGTTGGCAACAAGGTCGAGGACATCGCGGTCGCGGCGGGCGACGAGCTCGACTTCGTCACCTGGGGCGGCGGCGGCTGGGGCGACCCCCTCGACCGCGACCCCGCGCTGGTGGGGAAAGAGGTCGGGCAGGGCCTCGTGACCGTCGCGGGCGCGCGCGCCTACGGCGTCGTCGTCACGGGCGGCACGGTCGATGCGGGTGCCACGGCGGCACTGCGCGAGCAGGTGCGCGCCGCGCGTGGCCCCCTGCCGCTGTTCGACACCGGCCCCGACCTCGACACGCTGCGTGAGCGCTGCCTCGCCGAGACGGGCCTGCCCGCGCCGCAAGCGCCGGTGTGGCAGGCAACCCGGCTCGCGGTATAAAGGCTCAGGCGGCGCGGCGCGCGGGCTGCATGTCGAAGGGCAGGAGTTCGGCGGGGGCGAGGTAGAAGTTCGGGTCGACCCCGACGCCCGCCGCGAACGCCCGCTCGACGGTCTCGGCGGGCCATTCGACCAGCGCGCGCGCGTCGCCCGCCGTCGTCACCGACATCACCGCAGTCTCGTCGCCGACCGAGCGCAGCGTGCGCCAGATGCCGCCGGGCACCGCGAACACGTCGCGCGGCTCGACCCGCGCGGTCGATCTGCTGCCCCCGGTCGCGGTGTCGTCGAGCTCGATCTCGAGCGCGCCGGCGAACAGGATGAGGACCTGCTTGGGCGCGACGCGGAACGCGCCCGCCGCCTCGCCGGGAGCGATGCGCAGCCATTCGACGCTGAAGCCGTGCGGATCGACGACCTTGGGGGCCGCCAGCCGGTCCTGCGACATGCCGTGGCCGATCACCGGCGCGATCTCCGAGGCATGGCCGGGCAGCACGCTGTCGAGCAGCGCCGACCGCGACCACGCGCGCTCGTCCGCCGCCGTCGTCCGCGCGCGCAGGTCGTCGACGCTGTAATGGCGCAGCGTCGCGATAAAGGCGGGCGTCAGCGGCTGCATCAGCGCGTCCGCAGCGGGCTTCGCCGCGCCGCTCGCGGTGTCGACGAGCATGTTGTCGCGCGTCAGGTAGATGCCGTGACCGGCGGCGCTCTCGAGGATCGACGGGTGCCAGATGACACCCCCCGACTCGTCGCGCCCGAGCGCGGTGTAGATGAAGCCGTCGTCGGGGCCGATGTTGGTGAAGCCGCGGAAGATCCACGTCGGGATCGACACGACATCCCCCGCGCGTCCGGTCAGCTCGCCGTCGTCGCCGTTCGGGCCCCAGCGGAACCGCCATTCGCCGCTGGCGATGATGAAGACCTCGGCGGTGTAATGCATGTGGAGGTTGTTGGTGACGCCGTGCGGCATCGCCGCGCCGCCGACGGCGAAGCCGTGCGGCTCGTCGAGGTTGACGACCTGGTCGGCGGACTGGGTGACGCCCGCGCCGATGATCGAGTAATTTTCCTTGAGCGTCGACCCCGGCAGCTTGCAATCGACGAAGGCGAGGCTGCAGGCGACGAGGTCACCGCGCTTGATCAGCCGCTGCGCCGCGAGGTCCTGTTGCCCGGTCATCGTTGCTCTCCTGCTCGCCCCCGATGCAGTCGCCAATTAGCCTTGCATTCGCATTCATGCAACGCGCGATTGCGGTCTCGCGCCGTCGATTGGCGTTCGGGTCGCCGACCCGGTACGAGGCGGCAGGTCGAACGCGAGGCAGGCGAACAATGGCGACGGGGCCGAAACCCGGAAACGGCGGTCAGCCCGGCGCGCGGGCGGTGACCTCGTACGACGTGGCGCGCCACGCCGGGGTGTCGCAGTCGCAGGTCTCGCGCTGCCTGACACCCGGCGGCAGCGTCGCGCCCGCGACGCGCCTGCGGGTCGAGGCCGCGATCGCGGCGCTCGGCTACCGCCCCAACGCCATTGCGCGCAGCCTGATCACCCAGCGCTCGAACATGGTCGCGATCATCGTCGCCAACCTCGATTTCCATCCCGAGCTGACCGCGCGGCTGAGCCGGGGCTTTGCGGCGCGCGGCCTGCACGTCCTGCTGTTCACCCTCGACGACGAGGCCGAGGCCGACCAGATCGTCGACCGCATCTGGCAATATCGCGTCGACGGCGTCGTCGCTGCGGTGACGCTGCCCACGCCGCATGTCGCGCTGTTCGCGACGCGCGGCACCCCGCTCGTCTTCATCAACCGGCTCTACGACGACGCCCGCGTCAACTCGGTGGCGTGCGACCAAGCCGGCGGCGAGCGTATCCTCGTCGACCGGCTGCTTGCGACCGGCCACCGGCGCTTCGGCATCGTCAGCGGCGACCCCGGATCGGAGGTCGGGCGGCGGCGCGTCGAGGCGGCGACGGCGCGCCTGCGCGATGCCGGCATCGCCGACATCCGCCTCGCCAGCGGCGATTTCGACTATGCCGGCGGCAAGCGCGCGCTGCACGAGTTCGCGCGCGGCAGCGGCGGCGTGCCCGACGCGGTGCTGTGCGCCAGCGACATCATGGCGATCGGCTGCATGGACGCGGCGCGCTTCGACCTCGGGTTGCGCGTCCCCGCCGACCTGTCGGTCGTCGGCTTCGACGGAGTCGCGCCGGCTTCGTGGGCGAGCTACGACCTCGTCACCGTCCGCCAGCCGCTGCAGGCGATGGTCGAGGCGGCGGTAGACATGCTCCTCGCCCGCGCCGCCGACCCGGCCCTCGGCAGCGAAAAGCGCCTGTTTCCGGGCGCGCTGGTGGTCGGCAGTTCGGCGCGTATCTAGGCTCGACCCTCACCAGAACGCCACGACCCGCGCGATGGCCCAGTAACCCGACACCGCGCCGATGGCGTAGGCGGGGACGAGAACAGCGCGGGCGGGGTCGATGCGTCCGGCGGCGAGGCGAAGGCCGAGGCGCATCGCTGCCAGCACGGCGGCGATGAACAACAGCTGCCCGATCTCGACGCCGACGTTGAAGAACAGCAGCGCCAGCGGGATCGAATTGGCGGGCAGACCGACTTCCGCCAGCGCGCCCGCGAAGCCGAGTCCGTGGAGCAGCCCGAAGCTGAACGCCACCAGCCACGGTCGCTGTGCCGCCAATCCCGCGCGCCCGCGCTGCCGCTGGACGATCTCGCTGGCGACGAAGACGATCGACAGCGCGATCGTCGCTTCGACCGGCGGCCCCGGCACATGGATGACGCCGAGCGTCGCCAGCGCCAGCGTGATCGAATGCGCGAGGGTGAACGCCGTCACCGTCAGCAGCAGCCGCCGCGTGCCGCGCACGATGAGCAACAGCGCGAGCACGAAGCAGAGATGGTCGAAGCCGGTCAGGATGTGCCCGATGCCGAGCACGGTATAGGTCCGCACGACGTCGCGCGCGCCGGGGCTGGCGCGCACCGTGAACTGCGGATCGACGGCGAGAATGCGCTCGAGCTGAACGGTGCCGTCGCCGCGCGCCAGCCGGGCAAGCACGTCGATGCGCGTCGCCGTCATGCCGGCGAAGGCGATGGACTTGCCGTCGAGGCCGCCGGGCACCGCGATCCGCCAGCGCAACACGGCCGCCCCGTCGGCATAGCGCGCGGCCGGGGCGGTCGCGGCGGTACCCGGCGGAAACACCGGCGCGACCTTGAGCACCGTGTCGGCATCGAGCGCGGGCAGTTTCCACAACACGTCGTAGGTCGCCGCGCCGGTCTGCGTCAGCTGCAGATAAGCGGGCCGGAACTCGTCCGCCGCCGCAGGCACCGCGAGCAGCGCCAGCAGCAGCGCCAGCAACCGGACGATGGTCACTCGGTGGTCATTCGGGCACGCCGGGCAGGCCCCCGACGGATACGTCGTAGCCCGCACGCAATTCGGCGAAGCGCGCCGAGCGCGCCCGGCGGCGCTGATCGTCTTCCCAAGCGCGCGTCACCGCGTTGCGAACGTCGGCGAGCGGCGGCAGCACGGACGAAGTGCGCGCCCCGACGCGGACGCGGTGCGTGCCATAGGCGGATGCGACCGGACCGACCCACGCCCCGAGCGGTGCGGTCGCCAGCGCCGCCGCGAACCCTGCGCCGAAATCCCGCGCGACGAGATCGAGCGGCGCGTCGGCGACATGGGCGGGCAGCAGCGACGGTTGCGCATTCCCGTCGATCGCACGCTGGTCGAAGGTGACGACGCCGGGCCGCGCGAACGCGGCGGCATGGCTGCGACGCCACGCGTCGAGCGCCGCGTCGGTCGGCGCGGGTGGGGCTTCCGCCTCGTCGGCGATCAGCTCGTATTTCTGGCGGACGCGGCGACGGATGACGGCGTCGTCGCGGTCGAGACCCATCGCCCTGCCCTCGCGGTAGACGATCTCGTCGCGCACCTGCGTGTCGACGAGCGCGCGCAGCTCGGCGGCGGTCGGCGGACGGTTCCACTGCAGGCGGTACTGCGCGACGATGGCCGCGACCGCGCGCTCGCCGACGACGATGCGGCGGTCGGAGCCATAATTCGGCGACACTGCGGCATGGACGACGAAGAGCCCCAGCCCGAGCAGCAGGAAGTGCAGCAGCGGCTCGCGCAGGATGGTGCGAATGGTCATCCGGGCTCAGCCCGGCGGCTTCGGGAGCACCAGCGGCACCGAGACGGTGAACATGAACGTGTCGCCCGAGAGCCGCTTCGCGCTGTCGATGGTCGGGGTCCAGCGCAGCGTCGCCTCGACCGGGCGACCGGCGAGCGCACCGCTCCAGCCCAGTGTCGGGCCGATGGCGAGCGAATGGCCGACGAAGCCGTTCAGCTTGGTCGCCAGCGCGCCCTTGTCGTCGCCGAGCTGCTGGACGTACGACAGGTTGCCACCGACCGCGAAGCCGCCGCCGAGGCTCTTCTGTACCAGCGCGTCGAGGGTCAGCAGCGGCGCGCTGCGATAATCGGTCAGGTCGTTGCGGCTGTTGAACTGGACGCCAGCCTGCGCGGTGAACTCGAAACCCTGTGCCGGAACCAGCTTGGTGTAGGCCAGCGTCGGCGCGACGGTCCAGTAGTTGAGCCCGGTATTGGCCAGACGCCCCTTCTCGAAGCCGCCCGTCGGAGCCCAGACGCCGAGGCTCATCGACATGTGTTCGGTCGGGCCGAAGTGATAGCCCGCGACGATCGGCGTGAACAGCAGGTCGAAGATGCCGCTGTCGCTCTGGCTGACGAGGCGACTGGCGTTGCCGGCCTGCAGCGTCGCCGAGACGCGGTTCCAGATTACCGGTACCGTCACGGCGGAGGCGAAGTTCCATCGGCTCTTGGGCGTGTCCCAGACCTTGAGCAGGGTCAGCGGCGTCATCGACACCTCGCCGCGCAGGCCGAGCGCGAGGTTGCCCGCCACCGGCACGTTGGTGCCCGCGCCGATCCTGCCGTCGAAGTAGATGCTGGTGACGTTCAGCGCGAGGATCGGCACGTCGGGGACGATGCCCGCCTTGGGCTGGATGTTCGCCCCCTGCACGACGCGCCCCAGCGCGCCTTCGGTCGCGCCGGCGGGGGCGGCGGCGGGCGCGACGAGGGCGACAGCGGCGGCGAGCGCCACTTGGCCGAAGCCTTGGGCGAATTGCCCGTTGCCGCGCGCCAACCCCTTGAAGTTCCCGATCATCATCTGCCGCTCCCCCGCTGCGAGATGGATAGGCGGTCGCCCCGCGCGCGATTGTTCGGCATTGGACAATGCCACGTCGGTTCGCGCGAAACGCAAGGGCCTATTTCACGTCCACGGTCAGCTTGTTGAGCGTGCCGGTGAAGCGGAACGGCATGCGCGCGCTGTAGTCGGCGGCCACCGCCGTGCCGGTGTCCTGGCCGACGTCGAAGGTCTCGTCGAGCGAGTAGCGGTTGGGCACGGTATTGGCGATGCGTCCCTCCGCGACCTTGGTGCCGTCGACCGAGAGCGCGCCGAGCGCGCCCTTGCCGCGGCCGCCGCCGTCATAGTTGAAGTCGAACCTGACCATATGCTTGCCCGGCGCCAATGCCTGGCTGGCAGCGACGCGGTATTTGTGCTGCGTCTGGTGCGAATAGGCATAGACGAATTGCGGCTTGCCGCCGTCGACGAACAGCCCCCAGCCGCCGAAATTGCCGCCCTGTGTCACCAGCACGCCATTCGCCCCGCCGGTCGGCACCTCGATGTCGGCGGTCAGGCTGAACGAGCGGTTCTTGGTATCGGGCGACGTGCCTTCCGAAATCCGCACCGCGCCCGGATAATAAACGAAGCTGCTGCGCCCGAGCGTCAGGCTGGGACGCAGCGTCAGGTCGGCGCGCGTCGCGAACGAGGTGTCGAGCGGATAGACGTTGTACTTCTTCGCCTCGCCGTCGAAAATCGCCTGCAACTCCTTAAGCTTGGACGGGTTTTGCGCGGCGAGATCATGCGCCTGCGAAAAGTCGTGGGCGATGTCGTACAATTCCCACTTGAAACTTTCGGGCTTGGGATCGGGGCCGGTGGCGACCCACGGCAGGCGCTGCGGCGTCGTCGATGCCATCCAGCCGTTGCTGTAGACGCCGCGGTTCGACATCAGCTCGAAATACTGCGTCGTATGCGTCGTCGGCGCGGTCGCGGCGTCGAGCGTATACGCCATGCTGACCCCCTCGATGGGCCGCTGCCTGACGCCGTTGAGCATGTCGGGCGCGTCGATGTGCGTCAGGTCGAGGATCGTCGGGACGACGTCGACGATGTGGTGGAACTGCGGGCGGATCGCGCCGCCGTCCTTGATGTGCCCCGGCCACGAAATCGTCATGCCGTTGCTGGTGCCGCCGAAGTGCGATGCGACCACCTTCGCCCATTGGAAGGGCGTGTTCATTGCCAGCGCCCAGCCGACGGGATAATGGTTGTAGGTCGTCGGCCCGCCGAGATCGTTCATCACCGACTTCAGGTACGGAATGCTCTCGGCGACGCCGTTGCCGGTGACGCCGAGTTCGTTGGTCGAGCCTTGCAGGCTGCCCTCGGTGCTCGCGCCGTTGTCGCCCTGGACGAAGATGATGACGGTGTTGTCGTACTGGCCCGAGTCCTTGAGCGACTGGATGACGCGACCGATCTGGTAGTCGGCATGCGCCAGCGCAGCGGCATAGACCTCCATCATGTGCGCGAAGATCATCTTCTGGTCGGCGCTCAGGCTGCTCCACGCCGGGACTTCCTTCGGGCGCGGCGTCAGCTTCGTGCCTGCCGGGACGATGCCCATGGCGATCTGGCGCGCCAGCGTCTGTTCGCGCGCGACGTCCCAGCCCTGGTCGAACTGGCCCTTGAACTTTGCGATCCATTCCTTCGGGGCGTGGTGCGGCGCGTGGCTGGTGCCCGGCGCGTAATAAGCGAAGAACGGCTTGTCGGGGGCCATCGAGTGCTGGAGGCGCATCCAGCCGATCGCCTTGTCGGCCATCAGCTGGTCGAAGTGCGTCAGCCGGTCGCCCGACTGCTCCTCGGCCTCGATCGGGGTGGTGCCCTCGAAGATCGCCGAATGCCACTGGTCGGTGTCGCCGCCGATGAAGCCGTAGAAATATTCGAAGCCCAGCCCGGTCGGCCACAGGTCGAACGGTCCGGCCTGGCTCGTCTGCCAGTCGGGGACATTGTGGTTCTTGCCGAACCACGCGGTGTTGTAGCCGTGCTGCTTGAGGATTTCGGCGATGCTGCCGTTGGCTTTCGACATCACCGAATTATAGCCCGGATAGCCGGTGCCCAGCTCCATGATGATGCCGGTCGAATTGCTGTGATGGTTGCGCCCGGTGATCAGCGCCGAGCGCGACGGCGAGCACATCGCGGTGGTGTGGAACTGGTTGTAGCGCAAGCCCTCCTTGGCCAGCGCGGCGAAGGTCGGTGTGGCGATCGGCCCGCCGAACGGGCTCGACGCGGCATAGCCGACGTCGTCGGTGAGGATCAGCAGGACGTTGGGTGAGCCTTTCGCGGCCTGTACCTGCTTGGGAAAATCGGGTTTCGAGGTGGCCGCCGTCTGGTTGATCGTGCCCGCGAATACCGGGTCGGGGCGCGGCAGCACCTGCTGCGCCGAGACCGGCACCACGGCGAGCGCCAGCGCCATGCCGACGGCGGTGCCGCCGAGAAGTTTTACGAAGCGAGTCATGATGTTGCCCCCGTTTGCCGCCGTGGCGTCGCGTCGGTGCGACAACCAGCCTGCCGTTGCGAAGCCGATATCAGGGGGGCGGGTGCACAATTGCACCAAATCAGACTCTTCGTTACGCTCGCTGACTTATGTCGAGTCGCATGTCGCGCGCCGAGATCAGCGAAGCCCATCGGCTGGTCCGCGAAGTCGGCTGGCTGGCCGCAACCCCTGCCAATTTTCAGGCGGCGGTGCTGGAAAAATGCATCTGGCAGCGCGTCGAGCCTCAGGTCACGCTGACCCATGGCGGCGACACCGAGGGCGGCATCGTCGGCCTCGTCAGCGGGGCGGTCAGCATCATCTCGGCGATCGGTCCGTCCGACACGCCGGTCGCGCATGTCGCGCGGGCACCCTTCTGGTTCGGCGAGCGCCCGGTGCTCGGCCACAAGGCGCGGACAATCACCGTCGTGACGCGAACGGTCTGCGATGTGGCGCTGTTGCCGCAGAAAAGCCTCGACGCGGTCATCGCCGCCCATCCGGAATGGTGGCGGTTGGTCGGGCTGTTGTCGGTCGACGGCGTGCTGCTGCTCACCCAGATCGGCACCGACCTGCTGATCGCCGACACCAGGCGGCGCTGCGTCGCCGTGCTGCTGCGCGTCGCCGGGTGCCGCACCGAAGGCGACACGCGCTGCGACGCCGGGGTCGGCCAGGACGAACTCGCCGCGATGGCCAACATGTCGCGCCAGACGACGGGCACCATCCTGCGCGCGCTGCAGGCGCAGGGCGCGCTCGAACTCGGCTACCGCACCATCGCCGTCGTCGACCCGGCCAAGCTTCGCGACATCGTCGACGTCTGAGCGGACCGGTTCGGCCCCGACCGCCGCCGTTCAGGCCGGGTGGTACCAGATCGGCGAGGTATAGGCGCGCTCCTGGATGCTCGACGGCACATCGGTCGGCAGCTTCACGCCGAAATGCCTTGCGTCATAGGTCGTCCAGCGCGGCGTCGGAATTTCGAGGACGCGGATGTAATAGAACGCCTTCTGCCGCGCGTCGAAACCGGGATCCTTCCAGCTCGCGGTCAGCGTCGGCGCGCCGATACTGTTGGTGTAAGTGGCCGCCGCGACATCGACGGTGTTGCCGACCGGCGGCAGCTTGCCGTTCGCCGCCGGTTTGCGACCGCCGCTCCACGCTACGTCGTAGACCTGCTCGTGCGTCTTGCCGCTCGCGTCCAGCCAGCCCTTGACGATCTGCACCCGGTCGAGATTGGCGGCGTCGGGGTCCTTGAGCGCCTGGACGATCAGCACCGGCACCTTGCCTCTGGGAGCTGCCTTGAGGTCGCCGCCCATCGGCACGCCGCCCGCATAGCCGTTTTTGGCGAAATCGGCGCGCGTCGCGTCTCCGGCACCGAAGCCGTAACCGCCGAAGACGCGGACGCGCAGCCGCGTGCCCGTCGTCGCGTAGACTTCCTTGCGCGCCATCGCGTCCCACAGCGCGGCGCGCGTATTGCTCTTCGCCCACACGGCCGCAAGGCCCGAGGCGCTGGTTTCGCGGGCATAGAGTTGCGAGCCCTTCGGCGCGGTGCGGCCCGCAATCACCTCCGCGAAGCGGATCGGCGCGGCGCTCGGCTCGAGCGGCACGACTTTGCCGAAGAAGTTGTTTTCGGTCGTCGTCGACAGCGTGGTGTGCGAATCGGTCGAGCCGATCATCCCGAACTTGAACGGATTGACGCCGAATTTCGCCTCGTACTGCAGGCCGCGCTTCAAGGCTTCGCGCGCCGGTTCCTTGCGCAGCATCTCGGGGGTCTTGGCTTCGGGGCCGAAGCTCGCGCGGTTCCAGCGTTCGAAGTCGGAGAATTCGTCGTTGGGCGACAGCGCGGGGTCGGTTTCCGCGTCGCCCTTCATCTGCGTCACCTCGTACAACGGCTCCCAGCGCATCCGGGTGACCGCGTAGGCCTTGTCGATCGGCTTTTTGGCGATCAGCGTGACGTCGTCGAACATCAGGCCGTTCGACAGGTTGCCGCCGTGGGGGATGGCGAGCAGCCTGCCGCCGGTCTTTTCCTCGTATCCCGCCATCCATTCCCAAAGCTTCTCGGGGTCCGAGCTGTCGAACGCGGAGATCGGGAGGATTTGGTCGGCCTTGTCCTTGTTGTCGCGGAAGATGACGTTGCGGTGCAGGTTCGACCCGTTGGGCATCGACGTCCATTCGAAGCCGATGAACGCGGTGAACTTGCCGGGCTCGTTGTATTTCTCGGCCGCCGCCGTCTCGCGTTTCCACATCGTCGTGGTCAGCGTGTTGTCGCCCTTGAAGGGATCGTCGAGCGTGTTGAGCCTGGTGACCCACATGTCATAGGCCTTGATGCTGTTGTCGAGCACGCCCGAGCGGACGAGGTCGTAGGCCTGCTTGCCCCATGCATTCGCGGCAACGACGAGATTGCCTTCCCGGATCGCCGGCGACAGGCCGAGGTTCTCGCTGTGATCGGAGATCACGAGAAAGTCGAGCGGACGCTGCAGGCGCACCGGCAGCCCGGTGCTCGAAGTGATCGGTTCGCCGCGGGCAAAGCGATAGGCGTCCTCGGGACCGCGCGAATTACCGATCATCCCCGCGTCGGTCGAGTACGAGGTGTGGAGATGGGTGTCACCGAAATAGGGGCGGCTGCCGTCGTCGGCAGCGGGCGTATGATCGCCACCGGTGTAGGGCGAATAGCTCAGCTGGGCGGCGCTCGGCTTGCCGGGTGCGGGCGCTTCGCCCGGTGCCTCGGCGGCACTGTTTCGGCCCGCCGTCGCGCCGGACTTCGGTTCGGGCGCGGTCTGCGAGCAACTCGCCAACGCCAGCGCGCTGACGCCGACGCCCAGCAGTCGAAGATTGGTCCGCATGTCGATGCCCCCCATTGCGACCACGACACTAGCCGGGCGTGCTGCGGACATTGTCCGAAACGCTACTTTTCACCCGGAAGCTTGCGGCGAGGTGGCAGCGAGGCCGACCGCGACCGTCGTCGACCCCGCGCCGAGCTTGCGCAGCACCAACACCGCCTGCGCGAAATTGAGGCCTGCCGGGCGGATGTTGTCGGCACGCGCCCAGGCCACGGCGCCCGCCGTCCACGCGGGCGCGCCGGGGATGAACACCGCCTGCCACGGCCCCGGTCCGGGCTCGAAGACGAAGCCCAGGTTCCACCCGGCATCGGTAGGAACCAGCACCACCTCGACCTTCTGGTTCTCGCCCATGCTTTCGGCGATGCCGCGCACGAAGTTGAACTGCGGCAGGCTGCCGAGCAGGCTGTTCTCGAACCACCGCATGACACGCTGGCCCGCACCGGTGCGCGCCAGCAGCCCGGCAACGAAGGCGACCGCCAGCAGGAGCATGACCGCCACCGCGTCGGCGGCGGCGACGCGCCCGCCGAGCACGTCCGGAAACAGCCCGGCGACCGGGGCCGCCAGCTTTGCGGCGAGCTTGAGGCCCGAGCGCAGGATCGCCGCGATGAGCAGCAGCGGCAGCAGGAAGAGGATCCCGCCGACCAGCGTGGTGCGGAGGAACCGCATCGCGCGCCTCAGGGCTGCCGGTCGAGCGCGACGCCCATGCGGGTGTGCGGCGCGGCGTAGCCGGCGGTGCCGAACACCGTCGCAATGGCGCGGTTGGTGTCGAAATAGACCTGCCAGTAATTGTCGTTATGGCAGAACGGCCGCACCGCGAGCACGGTGCCGAGCGCATTGAAGTCGAGGATCTCGAGATCGGGCGCGGGATCGGCGAGGACGTTGGGGATCGCCGCCAGCGCCGGTGCCAGCCGCGCCATCGCGTCGATGGGATCGACCCCGAAGGCGAGCTGCGCGGTACGCTCGACGCGGCGGAACTTGTGCGTCGTGAAGTTGGTGATGACCTCGCCCGAAACCTTGCCGTTGCCGACGATGGTCTCGAGGTTGTCGGGCGTCGTGATCGTCGTGTTGAACAACCCGACCGCCGTCACCGTGCCCGTGACGCCGCCAGCGGTGACGAAATCGCCGACCTTGAACGGCCGGAACATGATGAGGAAGGCACCGGCCGCGAAATTGCCGAGCAGCCCCGACCATGCCGCGCCGATCGCGAGGCCGACGCCCGCGAGGAGCGCGGCGAACGAGGTCGTCTGCAGCCCGAAATAGCCGAGCACGCCGATGACCAGCATGACGTTCAGAACGACGCCGAGGATATTGGCGACGTAGCGCTGCAGCGTCGCGTCGAAGTTGCGCCGCGTCAGCGCCGCGTTGAGCACGCGGATAACCATGGAGATCAGCCAGCGCCCGACGACATAGAGCGCGAAGGCGACGGCGATCTTGATCGCGGCGGCGGTCAGCAGTGGCAGCGTCGTCGCCCAGAGGACGGTGATGCGGTCCATGTCCATATCGGTGATCCCCTTAAAAATATTTGCCTTGTGGGCGTCGAGCGGCGGCGGTCAGAAGCTGTAGACGAGCGCGACGCGGCTCGTCGTGTCGGTGGCCTTGCGGCGCGGCTGCGGATCGCTTTCGGTCTGCAGGAAGAACGACAGGCGCAAGGCCAGCGCGCCGTAGAGCTTCGAGGTCAACGCGGTCTCAGACGTCAGCGTACTGCTCTCGCCGCCGATGAAGTACGACGCGGTTTCGGTGAATGTCGTCGCCGCACCGAGCTTCCAGCCGAGTTCGCCCGCGACGCGCGCGTTGACGCTCGAATCGCTGCCGCCGCGCGTGAAGCGCGTCTGGCGCAGCGCCGGGCCGCCCTCGATCGAAAGATTGAGACGCGGCCCCTCGATGATCTTGTAACCCAGCCCGACGCCTTCGCTGAAGCGGCTGCTGTACCCGGCAAAACGGTCCTGCTCATAACCGAGCAACCCGAGCGCATAGAGGCGCGGCGAGAATTTGTAATTGACCGCATAGCCCGCGAGGTAGCGCTCCTTGCTGGTCACGCCGTTGTCGCGCTGGTAGTCGGCGGCGGCGGTAACGGCGTGCTTCCAGCGCAGCCCTTCGCGCACCGCCTTGGCCCCGAGTGCGACGCCGGTGCTGGTGGTGTTGCCGCTCGACGTATAGGCCCCCAGCGCGCCCTCGCCCGACCAGCCCTGCCAACCGCTTTGCGCCGCGATTCCGGCAACGCGCGCGGCCTCGGCAGTCGCGGCGATGGCCGCGACGCGGGCGTCGATCTCGGCGGCGGCGTCGGGGTTGGTCTTGCGCGCGATGTCGGCGACGGTCTTGAGCGCCGCCGGGTCGCCGGCCGCCGCGTCGATCATCGCCGCGACGGGCGCGGGAATCGGCGCGGCCTGCGCGGCCCCGGCGAACGCCGCTGCCGTCGATGCGACGCCCCAGACCAGCCTGCATCCCATCGTCCGATCCCCCGATCTCAATTCGATGGGCCACTCATAGCGGTGGCGCAACAAGCGAATTGTGCCGGATCGGACAATTGGCCGCAGGGTTCAGCCCGGCGTCCGCACCACGCAGCGAAAGCCGATGTGGCAGGTCGAGGTGTCGATGGACTCGGCGTGGCGCGCGGCGGGGCGATAGCGCTGGCAATAGCTTGGCGCGCACAGGAAGCTGCCGCCCTTGAGCACTTTCTGCGGGATCGGCACGTGCGGGTCGAGCGCGCCCGCAACGGGGCCGCGCGGGTTCCTGGGGACGCAGCAGGCCTTGGCCGCATCCGCCGCGTGGCGCGGCTGCCACCAGTCCTGCGTCCATTCCCAGACGTTGCCGATCATATCGTGGAGGCCATAGCCGTTGGCTGGGAAGCTGCCGACGGGCGAGGTCGCCTCCCAGCCGTCCTCGCGGCTGTTCTCGACCGGGAAGCGCCCCTGCCAGGTGTTCGCCATGTGGCGGCCGCCGGGACGGAACACCTGCCCCCAGGCATAGGTCGCGCCGTCGAGGCCGCCGCGCGCGGCATATTCCCATTCGGCCTCGGTCGGCAGTGCCTTGCCCGCCCAAGCGGCATAGGCTTCGGCGTCGGCGAGCGCGACGTGGACGACAGGATGGTCGCCCAGCCCCGCCAGGGACGACTGAGGGCCATAGGGGTGCCGCCAGTCGGTTCCGGGGCGCAATTCCCACCACTGCGACCAGTCGCGCGTATCGACCGCCTGCGCGGTCTTCTTGAAAACGAGGCTTCCGGCGAACAGCATGTGTGGCAGTGCGCCGGGATAATCCTCGGCGCGTGGCACGGTTTCGGCGACGGTGACATGGCCCGTCGCCGCGACGAACGCCGTAAACTGGTCGTTGGTGACGAGGTGGCGGTCGATCCGGAAGCCATCGACCTCGACGCTATGGACCGGCGCTTCCTCGGGGTAGGCGGTGTCGGACCCCATGCGGAAACGTCCGCCGGGGATGCGGACCATCTCGTCCCTCGCCACCGGCGAAACGGCGGGCAGCGAGAGGCTGGCAGGGGTCATCGTGGTCACGGTCTGCCCGACGCGAACACCCTCCGCCAGTCGCTTTTCATTTCGACGACGGCCCAGCCGCGCTCGCGAGTCCGGATTGCACCGGCAAGCCACGCGCAGCGCCGCCGCGCCCGTCCTTTGCCGGTGCCGGATCGCTCGCCACTGCAGCGAGCAGGGCAATGGCGGCGACGGTTGCGGCGGCCGACAGGGCGACGCTGCCCCGTCCCTCGTGCCGGTCTTGACGGTAGTCCATGTGCATTCTCCCCCGCAGCCTATCCCGCGATGCGCCACTGGCCCGCCTTGTCCTGGCAATAGCGGAAGATGTAGCCGCGCCTTTCGACGCCATCGACGACGCTGCTCATCCGGACGCGGCGGCAGGCGGGCTGCTGCTTGTCGGGGCCGAGCAGGCGGACATGGCCGTTGCTCGCGGCGGTCTGCCACGGCCGCGTCGCGCCCGGCTTGCCGTCGGCGAGGACTGCCTGGACGGCGGGGCCGACCGCCTTCATCGTCTCGGCGTTCATGCCGCGCGCCATCGAATCGGTCATCACCTGCGCGGCGACAGCACCGGCCAGAAAGCCGGAAACGATCGCCAGGACGAGCGACGCGCGCATCGTCAGAACGCCACTTCGGCGAAGATCACCGGGCCGTGGAAGCTGTAGTTGATCTTGCCCTGAAAATTGCCCTTGGTCGCCGTGACGCCGTATTCGACATAGCGATAGCCGCCGCCGACGCCGACGTTCCTGAATACCCGCGCGGTGACGCCGACCTGGCCGTCGATCAGCTTGCCCTTGATGTCGCCGATCTTGATCGACAGATAATCGGCGCGGCCGGCGATCGAGAAGACCGGCGACAGCACATAGGTGCCGTACAGCCCGACCGTCGGCAGCGGCGCGGTGACGCCGCGGCTCTCGCCCCCGACCGCGACCACCGCCGTATTGTTGACCGTTCCGCTGCCCGAGAATTTCTCGGTGAAGCGGGTCACGTGCGCGCCGATGGACGCGCCGAACTCGGCGTTGGGGTTGCGAACGAACGGATAGCCGAAGCCGACGCGGTAGGTGTCGCTGTTGAGCGCGCCGTTCAGCCGGGTGTTGACCGCGTAGGTGGTGTTGCCGATCTTGATGATCCGCGACAGGATCTTGCTGCCCGAACGGTGCAGCGGCAGATATTCGACCTCGACGCGCCAATGCTGGCTGATCCGCAAGCCGCCGAGCACTGTCGGGAGCGACGAGCTGTCCTTCAGGCCGACATCCTTTTCGAGGCTGATCTCGGTGCCGATGCCGCTGCTGGCGTCGATCCGCGCGGTCGTATCGACCGAGCTGAACAGCCCCGTCGCCGACAGCCAGTAGCGGTCGTCGGGCCGCTCGGCGAGCGCCGGACTGGCGGCAGCGGCGCACACCGCGAGGGCAAGACAAATCCGCATGACGGGCCTCATTTCTTGGGAAACAAAAGAGTGACGACGACGCGTCCGGCGAGGCCGTGCGGCGAGAAATCGTTGGTCGCGACGTAGTAGCGGACAGCACCGCCGACGCTGACCAGCTGGCCGCCGACCTTGGTCAGCTGCGACACGCTGACCGTCGCGGGCACCGTCCAGCGCTCGTTCTTCCAATCGTAGACAATGTCGAGCGCGACGCCGTAGGTGAACGCCGACTTCGAGGTGTGGCTGACGAACGGATTGACGAAGGTCGTGCTGATGTCGCCCCGGCTGCTTTTGCCCGCGAACGACCAGATGTGGTTGGCGAGCGCGCCGACGGTCCACGCGCCCGCCTGCTTGAGCACGACGCCGGTCGGGCCGCCTCCCCACTTGCCGCCGGTCAGCAGCCTGTCGGTGCCGGTCGGCACGAGGAACACCGGGCCGACGCCCCAGATCACGCCCTTGGGCACGGCGGGGCTGAAGAACAGGCTCTGCACGGTATCGCCGAGGCCGAACTGGTTGCCCGTGCCGGGCGCGATGTCGCTCTGCGAGACCACCGGCAGAATGGTGCGCGAGATCAGGTTCCACTCGGTGTTGAGCCTGAACGGCGCGACCGGCTGGATGTTGAGCGTGATACGGTCGCCGCCGCGTGCAGGACCGATATCTCCGTCGTAGTTGAGCTGCAGCGGCACGCTGATCAGCGACGCCAGCGGGTTCGACAGCTTCTTCGCGAGCGCCGCCGCGTCCTCGGGCGGCGACAGCGACGCGACCTCCGGACCCGGGGCCTGGGCATAGGCTGCGGCGGCGCCCGCGAGCGCCAGCACCGCCGCGAGCGTCAGCCCCGCTAGCGTGACGAATGACTTGTAGCGCATCGGACTAGCGCGGCACGCCGACAACGACGTACTGGACCTGCGACCCGACATAGGTCGGCTGATACCAGCTCGACCCGCATTGGAGGTACGAGGTGCCGCCGACCACCGTCGTGATGCAGCCCGTGGGCCGGGTGTAGGTCATCGAGCCGATCACGGCCGAAGTCACCGCGACGGTCGCGATCACTGCCGCCGCCGTCCCGACCGCGCGCCAGACATCGTTGTGGTGGTTGTAGCCGTGGTCATAGCCGTAACCGCCGCCATAGCCGCCGTGATAGCGGTTGCCGCCGTTGATATTGACGTTGTTGTTGATGTTGACGTTGCCGCTGTGGTTGCCGTTGTGGCCGCCGCCGGGCCGGTTCATGCCGCCGCCGCCGCCATTGCCGGGCCGGTTGAAGCCGCCGCCGCCGCCGCCGCCCGGACGGCTGATGCCGCCGCCGCCGGGACGACCGCCGCCGCCGGGGCGTGCCGCGGCGATCGCCGGAGCCACGAGCAGCGCGATCGCCGCGACTGCCAGAATGCGATTGGTGTTCATCTTACTTGCCCCCCGCCGTTGCCGGCTTCCTGATTTCGATGCGGCTGGCGTCGGCACCCGGGGTGAAGGCGAAGCGCACCGCCGGGATCGACGGATTGACCGTCCACGACAGGTTCGCCGGGATCTGCGGGCGCGCCTTGACGAGCGTGCCGGTGTAGACGACGCGGACCGGCAGCGGCTTGCCGCCCTGTTCGATCCACAGCTGCCAG
>CAXTSL010000070.1:0-17620 GCA_964246975.1 uncultured Sphingomonadaceae bacterium | reverse complement strand
TCAGCACGCGGTGGACGATCGTCGCGCCGAGCTGCGCCTTGATGTCGTCGCCGAGCAGCGGCACGTTCGCTACGCGGAAGCGCTCGGCCCAGACGGGATCGCTGGCGATGAACACCGGGATATTGTTGACGAAGGCGCAACCCGCCGCGAGCGCCGCCTCGGCGTAGAATTCGGTCGCCGCCTGCGAGCCGACGGGCAGATAGTTCATCAGCACGTCGGCGCGGGCGTCGCGCAGCACGCGCACGACCTCGTCATGGTCGGGCTCGGCGAGGCCGGCGGGCACGAAGGTGCGGTCGTCGGGATAGTCGCCCATGTGCTCGGCGACGCCGTCGAGGGTGCGGCCCATGCGGACCAGCGTGCCGCTTGGCCCGACGTGATCGCAGAAAATCGTCGTGTTGTTCGGCTTGGCGAAGATCGCGTGACCGACATCGTGCCCGACCTTGCGCGCGTCGATGTCCCACGCCGCGACGACGCGGAGGTCCTTGGGGCGGTAGCCGCCGAGGTCCCAGTGCATAAGACCCTGCTCGTCGTTCGAGCCACCGTTCGCGTAGTGCGCGATGCCCTGCACCAGCGAACTCGCACAATTGCCGACCCCCGCAATTGCGACATTGATTTCGGGCATTCGGCAACCTCTCAGGGGAGCGGCTGTAACGCCGCTGACATAATCTACCGCACTAGCTTACGCCTTCGCCCCCGGCAAGAAGCCGTAGGCGGTGCGGTCGAGGTTCGCCGCGACGATGGCGCTGTGGCGGCGACCGAATTGCGCGAGGCGGCGGTACAGGCTGGCCTGCATCACGAAGAAGGTCACGACCGCATAGATCG
Source organism: uncultured Sphingomonadaceae bacterium (assembly GCA_964246975.1). Lineage (GTDB taxonomy): Bacteria > Pseudomonadota > Alphaproteobacteria > Sphingomonadales > Sphingomonadaceae > Glacieibacterium. Next base: position 16,798 of record CAXTSL010000070.1, on the reverse strand, counting down.
CAATCGCGACGAAGCCCGCGTACCACGCACCGAACGCGGCGAACGGCAGCAGCGTCCAGAAGAAGGTGTTGCGCCGCCCCGAAACGAGGCGGAAACGCCGCTCGAAATCGCCCGCATCGTCGAGCTGCGCGCCGGTGAAGCGCCGGAAGAACTCGCCCGCCAGCGCCTCGGCGAGCGCGAACAGCACGATCAGCGCCGCGACCGCCCACGCCCCGGAATAGCCCACGGCGGCGAAATGCCCGGCGAGCGCAAGGTACCAGCCGTATTCGGCGACCTTGTCGAGGACATGCTCGAGATCGCCCCAGCGCGAAAAATCGAGCCGGGCGCGCGCCAGCTTGCCATCGACGCCGTCGAGCGGCCCGCATACCAGCGCGACGATCAAGCCCGTCCACAGCCAGCCGCAGGCGAAAGCGACGCCCGCGCCGAGGCTGAGCGCCGCAATGAACAGCGTGACGTGATTGGGTCGGATCGGGGTCGGCAGCAGCAGGCGCGTCAGCGCGTCCTCGAGCGGCGGGTGGAGCCAGCGCGCCGGCCAGTCGAGGCAGCCCTTCTGCGCGGCGGCGATCAGCGTCGCGGTCGCGGCGGACGCCTCGTCGGACGTCGCCGGCAACGCCCAGGTCAGCGGCACCTCGCGCCGCCGCGCGGGGTCGTAAAGGTCGAGGGTCGCAAGATCGAGGTGCATGGTGCCCGGCTCGGCGAGCGCGGCGCGGAGCAACGTCGAATGCAGGTCCCAGTCGCCGAGCGTCGCCGCGACGCGCCGCACCAGCCCCGCCGGATAGACCGCGACGCCCGCAGCAAAGCGCGCCGCGTCGATCCGCTCGACCCCGCCGCGCGCCGCAGGCCATGTCGCGATAGTCGCGACCGTCGCCGCCGCCGCGCCTTGCTCGATAGCCGCAGCAACGATCCGTTCGTCGACGACAAGTCCCGGCGTGATGACGAGCAGCTGGTCATCGTCGGCCAGCGCAGCCAGCGCCACTGCCGAGTCCGCGACAATGGTCGCGGTCGCCCCCGCCTGCGCCACCTGACGCCGCTGGCGTTCGAGCACGGGACGCCCCGCGACGGCGAGCGGCGCGGCGAGCACCGCGACGGGCGCGGCGGACAACAGGGCGACGGGCGGCATCGCCGGGCGTCATAGGGTGGCGTGCCGCCGCCGTCACCCGCAAACGCGCGGATGAGCAGGCTTGCAGGGTTGCGCGCTTGCCGTGGGCGACGCTTGCCACCCGGCGTTTCGCCCGCCAAGAACGCGGCATGAACGCCAGCCCGCCCGTCGCCTCCCCCCAGGTCAAACCGTGGATCGACGCGATCCACGCCTATATTCCGGGCAAGGCCAAGCTCGCGGGGCACGCGCACCCGGTCAAGCTGTCGTCGAACGAGAGCCCGCTCGGGCCGTCGCCGAAGGCCATCGCGGCGATGGCGGCGATGGCGGGGCATGCGCATCGCTATCCCGACGGCGGCTCGAACGCGCTGCGCGAGGCGATTGCCGCGCACCACGGGCTCGAGGTCGAGCGCATCGTCTGCGGCACCGGATCGGACGAGCTGCTCCAGCTGCTTGCCACCGCCTACGCAGCCCAAGGCGACGAGGTGCTATATGTTCGCCACGGCTTCATGGTCTATCCGATCGCCGCGCAGCGCGCCGGGGCGACGCCGGTGGCGGCACCCGATACCGATTATACCGCCGATGTCGACGCGCTGCTGGCGCACGTCACGGATGCCACGCGCGTCGTCTATCTCGCCAATCCGAACAACCCGACGGGGACGATCATCCCGCAGGCGGAAGTGCGGCGGCTGCACGCCGGGCTGCGCGGCGATGTCGTGCTGGTCCTCGACGAGGCCTATGGCGAGTATCTCGACGAGCCCGAATATGGCTTCGGCATGGCGCGCGCTTTCGACAATGTCATCGTGACGCGGACGTTTTCGAAGATCTACGGCCTGGCTGCCGAGCGCATCGGCTGGGCCTATGGCCCACCCGCCATCGTCGGCGCGCTCAACAAGATCCGCGCGCCGTTCAACGTCCCCAGCGCGGGCAGCGCGGGGGCCATCGCGGCGCTCGCCGACACGGCTTGGACCGAGGCGGCGCGCGCGCACAATCGCGAATGGCGCGGCTGGCTCAGCGCCGAAATCGGCAAGCTCGGCAATGCCGGGCTGCGCGCCGTGCCGTCGGCGGCGAACTTCGTGCTGGTGACCTTTCCCGAGACGGGCGCAGTCACTGCGGAAGCGGCGAACGCACATCTGATGCGCGAGGGCTTCCTCGTCCGCTGGCTGCCCGGCCAGGGCCTGCCGCACGGCCTACGCATTTCGGTAGGTACCGAGGTTGAGACGCGCGGCGTCGTCGCCAGCCTGCGGCGGTTTGTCGAGGGCGCGGCCTAGTGGCACGCCCCACCCCTTTCCTCACGTCATGCTGGCGAACGCCAGCATCCACGATGGTGCGGGCGGACGACATGCCGTCGCGCCTGTCAGTGGATGCTGGCGTTCGCCAGCATGACGGGGCGCGGGCATAGGAAGGCACTGCGGCCATGCTTCCCTTCGCGCGCGTCGCCATCATCGGCATGGGGCTCATCGGCTCGTCGCTGACCCGCGCGATCCGCCGCCACATGCCGACCGTCGCGCTGACCGTTCACGATGCTGATCCGCAGGTGCGCGCGCGCGTCCGCGACCTCGATCTCGCCGACGACGTGACCGACACGGCGGGCGCGGCGGTGATCGACGCCGATCTCGTCATCCTCGCGGTGCCGGTGCTGGCGATGCTGAAGGTCGCGGCGTCGATCGCCAATGATTTGCCTGCCGGATGCGTGGTCAGCGACACCGGCTCGGTGAAGGGCAGCGTCCTCGCCGACCTCGCCGAGGCGCTGCACGAAAATATCGCCATCGTCCCCGCGCATCCCGTTGCGGGCACCGAGAAATCGGGTCCCGACGCCGGCTTCGCGTCATTGTTCGAAGGGCGCTGGTGCATCCTGACCCCCGCGCTGTCGGCCCCCGAACTGGCGGTCGAGCGCGTCCGCGAGTTCTGGACGCGCCTCGGGGCGAGGGTCGAGACGATGACGCCGGAGCATCACGACATGGTACTCGCGGTCACCAGCCACCTGCCCCACCTCATCGCCTATTCGATCGTCGGCACCGCGTCGGACCTCGAAAGCGTGACGCGCACAGAAGTCATCAAATATTCGGCGGGGGGTTTTCGCGATTTCACGCGCATCGCGGCGTCGGACCCGGTGATGTGGCGCGATGTCTTCCTGTCGAACAAGGACGCGGTGCTCGATGTCCTGCAACGCTTCAGCGAGGATTTGACCGCGTTGCAGCGGGCGATTCGCTGGGGCGACGGCGACGCGCTCGAAAGCCTGTTCGCGCGCACGCGGGCGATCCGGCGCGGCGTCATCGACGAGGGCCAGGATACCGGCGAGGCGGATTTCGGCAGGAAGCACTGAATTGCCTGCCCGTCCTGTCCCCCTCGTAACGGAGATGGAGGAGGAGCCAGGGGCGGCTTGCATCGTCCTCCGGCGTGGCTAGGTTGCCGCCCTGCCACCTGCCGGAGAGACCGCGATGACGCTGACCCTGACCCGCCCTGACGGTACCGAGCCGCGCGATCTCGATGTGTCGCGGCGGGGTTTCGCGGCGCTCGTCGCGGCAGGCTATGCGGCGTTCTCGAGCGGGGCCGACGCCGCCCCGATCACGACGCCCGCCGACGGCCTCGTCACCGGCCCGGTGACACTCGGCGGCGGCCTGCCGGCCTTCGTCGCGCAGCCCGCAGGCAGGGGTCGCCACCCCGCCGTCATCGTCGTCAACGAGATTTTCGGGGTGCACGAATATATCAAGGATATCTGCCGCCGCCTTGCCAGGCTGGGGTATGTCGCGGTCGCGCCCGAATTCTTCTACCGCGCCGATCCCGAACGCAGCCTCGCGACGCTGACCGACCGTAGCGCGATGATGAAGATCGTCGGCACGGCCAAGCTCGAGCAGGTGATGGGCGATGTTTCGACGACCCTCGATTGGCTGGGCGGTCAAACCTTCGTCGCGGCCAGGCATATCGGCATCACCGGCTTCTGCTGGGGCGGCAATTTCGTCTGGATGGCGGCGGCGCGCTTTCCCCAGATCAAGGCGGGCGTCGCGTGGTACGGACGGCTCGCGGGGCCGAGTGCCGGGCAGCCCACGGGCGACGTTCGCAGACAGCCGCTCGACATCGCGGGCGAACTCAAAGCCCCCGTGCTCGGTCTCTACGGCGGCCTCGACAAGGGCATCCCGCTGACCGATGTCGAGGCGATGCGCAGCGCCCTGAAGGTGGCCGGCAAGTCCGGCAGCGACCTTATCGTCTATCCGCAAGCCGAGCATGGCTTCCACGCCGACTACCGTCCGAGCTACAACGAAGCGGCAGCAACGGATGGCTGGGCGCGGCTGCTGGCGCACTTCAAGGCCAACGGCGTGGCGTGAGGGCACCCGGCGCGCGCGACCGGCCACGCCGGACCTGCCGCTGGCCGACCCGCTCAATCCAAGACGGTCAGCACCTCGACCGTCAGCGCGAGAGCGACCACCATAGGGTCGGGATCGACGCTTACCCCGACCAGCCGTGCCGACGCAACAATTTGTCCGGGCAGGTCGAACTCGTGCTCGGCGATGCCATCGACGATGCGGTCGAGCGCCGCGCCGATCTCGTCGGCGCTGCCGTGCAAGCGCAAGTCGAGGCGATGGCGCGCGCCGTCGAAGGTCGCGCTCGACCATGGCTTCGACGTGACGCCTTCGAGGGCCAAGAGAGGGAACAGGGGCGCGGGGGTGCGTCCGGCGGCGAGCCCCGCCAGCGACTTGACGAGGCGTCCCGGCGTGCCGCGCACCGGCAGCGACAGCGGCGCGCTCATCGCGCCACCTCGCCGGTCGGCGTCGCACTCGAAGTTGCCGTCGCCGCGATGAAGCTGAGCAGCCGCAACGTCAATGCGTCGCGCGGCTCGCGACCGTTGCGCAAATCGAAAACCAGGCGCGGATCGCGCGCCGCGTCGCGACCGAAGCGTGTCGGCGATACCTGCGTCGCTCGCAGGTGACTTTCGATTTTGGTCAGCAATGGTGTCATCTCGGCATCTCCCTGCGGCGAATCGGCGTATAAACCGATATCTCCGTTGAAATCCTACTTGTCTAGGCAGAAACCTAGTGCTAGATGTTTTCAGCGGGGCTTGGAGAGGAGGTCCCGCGCCTATGGACTATCTCGCCATCCGGAAACGGCTGGATGAGCTCATCGACGCTCGTGGCGAGGATTATGCCTCGCTGTCGCGGCTGATCGGGCGCAATCCGACCTACGTGCAGCAGTTCGTCAAACGCGGCGTCCCCCGACGCCTGAGCGAGGACGACCGGCGCAAGCTCGCGGCGCATTTCGGCATTGCCGAGCGCCTGCTTGGCGGGCCCGAGGACCGTGGCGGCGCGCACAGTATCGTCGCGCGCGGCGACGCGGCGGCGCGCTCGACCGACTATGTGCTGATCCCGGCGCTCGACATCGGCGCGTCGGCGGGCATGGGATCGTTGGCGGATGGGGAAAATCCTATCTCGACACTCGCCTTCCAGTCGAACTGGGTCCGCACCATCGCCAGCGGGCGTCCCGAGGCGTTGTCGGTCATCCGCGTCGAAGGCGACTCGATGCTGCCGACGCTCGCTGACAGCGACCAGATCGTTGTCGACACCGACGATCGCGAGCGGCTGCGCGACGGAATCTACGTGCTGCGGACCGACGACGCGCTGCTCGTCAAACGCCTATCGGTCAACCCGGCAACGCGCCGCCTGTCGATCAAGAGCGACAACAGCGCCTATCCGAGCTGGGACGACTGCGACCCCGCCTCGGTCGCGGTGATCGGGCGCGTCGTCTGGGTCGGACGCCGATTGAGTTGAGCGCGACCGAAACGCCCGGTTTCGACCGCCCGGTCTTCGACAGGTTCGTCGCGATCGACTGGACGGGAGCCGTGGGCGAACGCCACCGTGCCATCGCGATCGCGGAGGCCGACGCGGACGGCGGGGCGCCGCGCCTGATCACACCGCCCCGCCCTTGGTCGCGCGGCGAGGTGTTGGCGCTTGTTGCGGGCTGGCAGATGCGCGGCGAGCGGGTGCTGGTCGGTTTCGACATGTGTTTCGGACTGCCGTTCGCCGACGCGGGCGGGTACTTCCCCGGCGCGGCATCGCCGCCAGATGCGCGCGCGCTGTGGCGCGAGGTCGCCGCAGTCTGCGCCGGCGACGCGCATCTCGCCGCGCCGTCGTACGTCGCGCACCGCCGCCGCCACTTCTGGCTGGGGGCCGCCGACGGACCGCGTGGCGAGCGGGCGCGCTTGCGCGTCGTCGAAGCGCTCGACCGGGCGCGCGGGAACACCCCCTCCTCGGCCTTCGTCCTGCTCGGTGCGGCGCAGTGCGGCAAGGCCAGCCTGTCGGGGATGCGGCTCCTCGACGCGCTCGACGGGGTCGCCGTCTGGCCCTTCGGGTCCGTTCCGGTGGCGGGCCCGTGCGTCGTCGAAATCTACTGCCGCCTGTTCGCGCAGCGGGGCGGTGCGCGCGGCAAGCTGCGGAACCGCGCGGCGCTCGATACGGCACTTGTCGCGATGGGCAGCCCGGCGTGCGGTGTCGCTGTCCCCGAGACCTTCGACGACCATATCGGCGACGCGCTGATCTCGGCCGCCGGGATGCGCGCCGTCTCGGGCGAAGCGCGCTTCTGGCAACCGCCCGACCTGACCCCCGCCGTCGCTGCGACCGAGGGCTGGACCTTCGGGCTCGCTTAACGCCCGCCGGGCTCAGCGCCGCGCCGGATACCAGACGCCCGCCACCTTCGCCGCACGCGCGCGCCCATATTCGATCAGGCAGCGCATATAGCGTTTCTGGAATTGCAGCGGCACCGCGCCGTGCGTGCCGTCGGTATCGCGCGCCTGCCACGCCGCGCAGCTTAGCGCCTCGGTTTCGCCCGCGACGCCGGGGATCGCCGTGACGAAGCCGGGGGCGTCGTCCTCGATACGCGCGAAGCGGACGGGCAGCGCGTCGCCGCCGTCCGCGCCGCGCCGCCGCGCATAGTCGGCGGAAAAGCGATAGACCTGGTTCTGCAGGACCTCGGCGGAGCGCAGGCCGAGCGACAGGATGGTCCAGTCCGCGTGCGGCACCGTCGCCGGTTCGCTGGCAATCGTCAGCGTGCCATTGACGATGAGGAAGGACTCCGCCCCTGCCGCGACGGCGTTGGCACTGCGCAACGCCTCGTCGGCGGCGATGAAGAACATCCCGAAGCGCGCCCCGCCGTCGATCAGTTCGCGGTCGTTGATGAAGACCGGCGGCGCGGCGGGCGGGGCCGACGACGATGCGACGATCGCCTCGATGTAGCACGCCTTTAGCGCCGGCTTGGCGGGCGGCGCGGCGTCGCGCCAGCCCCTCGCGATCTCGCCGAGGCTATAGGCATAGGCTTCGCCGTCGTCGACATCGACGACACCGACGAGCAGGCGCCGTGCGTCGGCGTCGCTTTGCGCCGCGACCTCGGTCAGCACGTCGGGCGAGAGCAGCCGGTCGAGGCGGCGACGCAGCGGCACGAGGTTCGCCGCCGCACCTTTCCGCACCAGGCCGAGCACCGACTTGCCACCGAGCGGCTCGACCAGATCGGCCTCGCTGTCGATCGAATAGCCCGCCACCGCAAGGTCGGCGCGACCGATAAAGGCGAAGGTGGCAAGCAGCGCGCCGGTGCTGATGCCGGTGACCACCGCGAACTTGGGCAGCGCCCCCGCGCCGTCCTGCCACCCGGCGAGCAGGCCCGCGCCGAACGCGCCGCGCTGGCCACCGCCCGACATGGTGAGGAGGCTGCGCGGGCCGACCGCGCTCGCCACCGCGCCACGCGGCGCGAGTGCGTCGCGGTAGATGTCGGCGACGCTCGGGGTGGCCGTCGCCGGTCGGGCAATGATGCCGAGCGCGGGTGGCGCGCCCAGCTCGACGCCGCTTTGCGCCTCGGCGTCGTAACCGTCGGACGGCGGCGTCGGCAGGCCGATGGCAAAGCGTCGAACGAGCGCCGGATCGCAAGACAGCGACACCGGCTTGTGCGCGCAGCCGCCCAACGCCGCGAGCGCGGTCACCAGCAGAATATGCCGCGCTGCCGTCAAGCCATGCACCGACACTGCTCCCTGTGCCCGCGACCCGGTGGCGAGCGTATCGCGGCGCGGTGCGCGCGCCAAGCGCCAAGGTTTCAATTTCGGTGCGTCGCCGCTACACGCGCCTCGTCATGTCGCAAATCGCCGCCCTGCCCCCGCTCGCCCTGGTCATGTTCGGCGGCGGCATCGGCGCGGGGTTGCGCTACGGCGTCGGACGCTGGGCGTTTGCCAGCTTCGGCCCCGGCCTGCCGTTCGGGACATGGGGGGTCAATATCCTCGGCGGGCTGCTGATGGGGCTGCTCGCGGGATGGCTGAGCGCCCGCACCGAGGCGGATGAGCCGCTGCGCCTGCTGCTCGGCGTCGGCGTGCTCGGCGGCTTCACGACCTTCTCGGCGTTCAGCCTCGAGATCGTGCAGATGATCCTGCGCGGCGAAATCCTGCTGGCTTCGGCCTATGCGGTGTCTTCGGTGGCGGGCAGCGTTCTGGCGCTGTTCGCCGGCCTTCTGGTAATGCGCGCATGATCCGGACCTTTACCGTGCAGGAGGACGATGAGGGCATCCGCGTCGACCGGTGGTTCAAGCGTCACGATCCGGGCACGAGCTTCAACCTCGTGTCGCGCTGGGCGCGCACCGGCGTGCTGCGCCTCGACGGCGCGAAGACCGACCCCGGCGACCGGCTGCGGGCCGGCCAGGTCCTGACCATGCCGCCGCCCGACACCAATGCCGAGCCGCGCCCCGACCGTCCCGCCCGTCCGCTGTCGCCCGCCGAGATCGAGTTCGCGCAGAACCTCGTCATCCACAAGGATCGCGACGCGCTGGTCATCAACAAGCCCCCCGGCCTCGCGACGCAGGGCGGCACCGGCACGCTGTCCCACGTCGACGGCCTGCTCGACGCACTGATGTTCGACACCAATGCGCGGCCCAAGTTGGTGCACCGCCTCGACAAGGATACGTCGGGCGTGCTGCTGCTGGCGCGCTCGGCGAAAGCGGCGGCGTTCTTCTCGAAGGCATTTGCGGGGCGCACGGCGCGCAAGATCTACTGGGCGTTGACCGTCGGCTCGCCCGAACCCGAGCAGGGCGAGATCGACGCGGCGCTGTCGAAACAGCCCGGCAGCGGCGGCGAGAAGATGCACGTCGACCCCGACGGCGGCCAGAACGCGCGGACGCTGTACCGCATCGTCGACCACGCCGCGACGCAGGCGGCGTGGGTCGAATTTCAGCCGCAGACCGGGCGCACCCACCAGATCCGCGTTCACGCGCAGGCGATCGGGCATCCAATCGTCGGCGACGCCAAATATGGTGGCAAGGATGCCTTTCTGACCGGCGGGATCAGCCGCAAGCTCCACCTCCACGCGCGCCGCCTGATCATCGAACAGCCGGGCGGCGGCCATCTCGACGTCTCGGCCGACCTGCCGACGCATTTCGTCGAGAGTTTCAAAATGCTTGGCTTCGACCCCGCCGACGGGGCCGACATCCTGACCCCGGTCAAGTTCGCCGAGACGCCCGAGGGCAAGCAGAAACTGGCTTCCGCCGCCGCCAAGGCGCGCCGCAAGGAACATCGCGGCGAACGCCGGTCGCGGGGCCAGGCGCACTGAGGTGCACCCGTCGCCGAAATTCCATTGGGAGGACCGCGCCGCCGCGCTGGCGTTCGTCGCCGAGGTCAGCTTCGCGCATGTCTTCGTGCAGACCCCCGAAGGCCCGCGCGTCGCGCACGTGCCGGTGCTGGTCTATGGCGACACTGGGGGCGAGCGGCTGCGCTTTCACCTTGCCAACGCCAACGCGCTGACGCCCCACCTCGACGGCGCGGTGGCGCTGGCGAGCGTCGCGGGACCCAACGCCTATGTCAGCCCGAACTGGTATGCCAACCGGGGCCGCGTTCCGACGTGGAACTACGTCGCGGTCGAATGCGAGGGCCCGCTGCGCGCGTTGTCGTCCGATGCGCTGGTCGCGCTCCTCGACGCCAGTGCCGCGACTCACGAACCGCAGGTCGGCGAGAACTGGACGCGGGCCAAGATGGACCCGGCGCGGTTCGATGCGATGTGCGGCGCGATCACGGGGTTCGAGCTGTGCGTGACGGCGGTCAGGGCGACGCGCAAGCTGAGTCAGCTGGATGCCCCCGCCGATCTTGCAGGCGCGGCGGCGGGCGTGGCGGCAGCAGGCGGCAACGCGATGGCGACCCTGATGCGGCCGTCGGTGGAGCGGAACCCGCCCGTCTAGCGCGTCTCGTCCTTGGCCCGCGCCAGGTCGCCGTTGTGCCGCGCCGCAGCGTCGATATCGGTGTGCAGACCTTCGTTGTCGCCCATCGAATGCCGATTGGAGCGTTTCCGCATGAACCACGCGAACGCGGCGATCATCACGACGAGGACAATACCGAGTGTGATCAGGTTGAGCGAGCCGACGGTTGCGGTGGTACCCATGCCAATATCTCCTTCGCCCCGAACCTCGTGGCAACGAAACTCGCGCTTCGCCGGTTCCGCCTGCGACGCCACGGACATGTTCGCGCAAAGGGTTCAGTTCCCCGGCGCGTCGTACAGCCGCCCGCGCGCATCGTGCGCCCCGGCGCGCTGTTGCTCGCTGCGCTTCAACGCCTTGACCCCGCAGCCGAGCGCGCCCGTCGCCCCGACGTTCGAGCACAATCCGCCGCCGCCGGCATCATAGTCGAACAGCGCATTGCGCTCGGCTGAGACGCTCGCCGAAGCCCGCGTGCCGAACTCGGGCGCGATGCGCAGCGGCAGGCGATAGGGCGAGGGCGGCGGGTCGAGCTGACCGCAGACGACGATCTCGTCGGACTTCGCCGCGCCGCACAGCGCGCTCGTCGATACCGGTGCGGCGGCGGCGGCGCCGGCCAGCAGCAGCAGGCTAGAAATGCAGCGCGCGACCGTACGCACCGAGGACGCTTTCGTGGATCATCTCAGAGAGCGTCGGGTGCGGGAAGATCGTCGCCATCAGCTCGGCCTCGGTGGTCTCGAGCTGTCGCGCGACGACATAGCCCTGGATCAGCTCGGTAACCTCCGCCCCGATCATGTGCGCGCCGAGCAGCTCGCCGGTCGCGGCGTCGAACACCGTCTTGACGAAGCCGTCGGCCTCGCCGAGCGCAATCGCCTTGCCGTTGCCGATGAACGGGAACTTGCCGACCTTGACCTCATGCCCCGCGGCGCGCGCCGCCGCCTCGGTCAAGCCGACGCTGGCGACTTGCGGGCGCGAATAGGTGCAGCCGGGGATGTTCCACGTCTCGAAGCGGTGCGCCCCCGCCACCCCGGCAATATGCTCGACCGCGACGACACCCTCGTGGCTCGCCTTGTGCGCCAGCCACGGCGGGCCGGTGACGTCGCCGATGGCGTACAGGTCCGCAACGTTGGTCTCGCCGTAGGGTCCGACTTTGATATGCCCCCGGTCGGTCGCGACGCCGAGCGCCTCCAGCCCGATGTTTTCGGTGTTGGGAACGATGCCGATGGCAACGATGACGTGGCTGTAGGTCTCGGTCGCCGCCTTGCCGTCGGCCCCGGTGATCGTCGCCGCGACGCCGTCGGGGCCGGGGCGCACGTCGGACACCTTGGCGCTGGTCAGCAGCGTCATGCCCTGCTTGGTCAGCGCCTTGGCCATGTGCGCCGAAATTTCTGCGTCCTCGACGGGGAGCACCCGGTCGAGCATTTCGACCACCGCGACCTTGGCCCCCATGTCGCTGTAGAAGCTCGCGAACTCGATGCCGATCGCCCCCGAGCCGATGACCAGCAGCTTGGTCGGCATTTCGGGCGGCACCATCGCGTGGCGATAGGTCCAGACTCGCTTGCCGTCCGCCGCCAAGCCCGGCAGGTCGCGCGCCCGCGCGCCGGTGGCGACGATGACGTTGGTCGCGTCGAGCACACGCTCCTGATCCCCGGTCTTGACGGTGATCTGCGTCGCGCCCGTCAGCCGCCCGTCGCCCTCGACGACGACGACCTTGTTCTTTTTCATCAGCGACTTGACGCCGGCATTGAGCTGCCCCGCCACCTTGCGCGACCGTTCGACGACCTTGGCGAGGTCGAAACTCACGCCCGTTGCGCTCAGCCCATAGGCGTCGGCGTGCTGCATGTAATGATAGATTTCGCTGGTCCGCAGCAGCGCCTTGGTCGGGATGCACCCCCAGTTGAGGCAAATCCCCCCCAGTCGCTCGCCCTCGACGATCGCCACCTTGAGGCCGAGCTGGCTGGCGCGGATGGCGGCGACGTAGCCGCCGGGGCCCGAGCCGAGGATGGCGAGGTCGAAGGAATCGCTGGCCATCTATTTTCCTGCAATCTCAATCCAGAGCGGCAACGCCGTGGCAAGGGCAGACGTGCCGGCGCACATTGCCGCCAGCTTGTTAAGGCGTGCAGACTTCCTTATCGCAATCAGCCAAGGCTCAGTTACTGGCATTTGGTCCCAGTAAGTTTGCGGCTCTGGCGTTTGGACTGCTGCGGACCTAAACCAAAACCAAGCAGCAGCAACCGCGAAGACTGCAGCGAGGCCATTCACAAGAGCAACGCCAGCCGCCATCGCCATCAAGCCAGCATCCCCATCGGCGCTTCGACGAGCGCCTTGAACGCGCTCATGAACTGCGCGCCGACCGCGCCGTCGATGGCGCGGTGGTCGAAGCTGCCGGTGGCGCTCATCACCGTGGCGATGGCGAGTGCGCCGTCGACGACATAGGGTCGCGGTTCGCCCGCGCCGACGGCGAGGATCAGGCCCTGCGGCGGGTTGATGACCGCGTCGAACTGCTTGATGCCGAACATGCCGAGGTTCGACAGCGACGCGGTGCCGCCCTGGTATTCCTCGGGCTTGAGCTTGCCGTCCTTCGCACGCGCGGCGAGGTCCTTCATCTCGGCGGCGATGACACTCGGGCGCTTGTTGGCGGCGTTGGTGACGACTGGCGTGATCAGTCCGCCGGGGATGGCGACCGCCACCGACACGTCGGCGCGGCCGAATTTATAGAGCGTGTCGAACGCGAACTGGACATTGGCATCGGGCACCTGGACCAGCGCAAGGCCGAGCGCTTTGATCAGCAGGTCGTTGACCGACAGTTTGATCCCAGTGGCTTCGAGCGATTTGTTGAGGTCGCTGCGCAGCTTGAGCAGCGCGTCGAGACGGACATCGACGGTCAGGTAGAAGTGCGGGACGGTCTGCTTCGACTCGGTCAAGCGGCGCGCGATGGTCTTGCGCATGCTGCTGAGCTTGATCGCCTCGGCAGGGACTCCCGGCGGCGGGGGGTAGGCCCTATGCCCCCCCTCCCCCTTGGGGAGGGGACCGGGGGTTGGGAGCGAAACCGCAGGCGAACGCGTGGCGACGCCCACCCCGGGACCGCCTTCGGCGTCTCTCCGACCCTCCCCTGAAGGTGAGGGTGAGGCCGCCGCTTCGACCGCCGTCGCTCCATCGAGGTCCGCCTTGACGATCCGCCCGTTCGGGCCGGAACCCTTGAGGCCCGCAAGGTCGATGCCCTGCGCCGACGCGAGACGGCGCGCGAGGGGGGAGGCGTTGACTCGGTCGGGTACGCTCGCGGCGCTCGCTCCCACCCCCGGGGTCGGCGAAGACGCCGTCTCTCCGCGCCCCTCCCCTGAAGGGGAGGGGGAAGTGCCACCCTCCCCTTCAGGGGAGGGTCGGAGAGACGCCGAAGGCGGCCCCGGGGTGGGGGCTTCCGCAGGCGCGGGAGCCGAAGCAGCCCCCTCCCCCTCCGCGCCCAACCGCATGATGACCTGCCCGACGGGCACGCCTTCGCTGCCCTCCGCCGTCAGCAGTTCGAGAACAATGCCGTCGTCAATGCTCTCGACCTCCATCGTCGCCTTGTCGGTCTCGATCTCGGCGAGCACGTCGCCCGACTTGACCGCGTCGCCGACCTTGACCAGCCACTTCGACAGCGTGCCGGTCTCCATCGTCGGCGACAGCGCGGGCATGGTGATGTCTATGGGCATGTCTTAATCCACGAATAGTGAATCGACTGCTGCGGCGCTTTCAGCGGTAGGCCGATCAATAGCGTTAGCCATGTCGATTGGGTGAGAGGCGGCCTTAATTAGCGGCCAAGATACTTTAGTGTCGCCAACTGCCCACCCCAGTAGCACCACTCGTTTGCTATAGGAGTTCAACTTTCTAACTAGCGGGACAAAATCGCCATCGCAAGCGATCAGGACCACAACGTCGCAACGATCATTTACAGCAAGATCAAGAGCTTCAATGGCCAGCCACACATCGATACCCTGCTCTTTCGGAGGATCTTGCTGAGTATCCATCTTGACGAAATGAGTGGTCACATTAGCGTCGGCCAGAATCTGGTCAAAAGCTCTATCATTTCTAAGAGCATCGCTTGCGAAATTCGCTCCACGAGCCATGTTATCGAGGTCACGGGCGCTAAAACGACCACGAAAATAATGCGCTTCTACAATTTGACACAGTTTTTCTGACGTGCGTTCTAAATCGGCGACTAGCAACCGAACGTAGTTGTGTACACCTTGAATTGATATCCGACGTTGACGTGGATGAGAGAACTTATAGAAATTTGAAACGTGGTTCATGTATGAACCGTCGTAAAACACTGCAATTCGGACTAAATCAGCCATTGCGATTGCTCACTGGTAACAAACCTTCTTCGCCGCCGCGACGACATCCTCGACCTTGATCAGCGCCAGCTTCTCCAAATTCGCCGCATAGGGCAACGGCACGTCCTCGTTGGTCACCCGCAGCACCGGCGCGTCGAGGTCGTCGAAGCCGTCTTCCATGGCGATGGCGATGATCTCGCTCGAAATCGAGCAGGTCGGCCAGCCTTCCTCGACGACGACCATGCGGTTGGTCTTCTTGAGGCTCGCCAGCACCGTCGCGCGGTCGAGGGGGCGCAGCGTGCGCAGGTCGACGACCTCGGCATCGATGCCCGCCTCCGCGAGCTTCGTCGCGGCATCCAGCGCGACGCCAACGCCGATCGAATAGCTGACCAAAGTCACGTCCTTGCCCGGCCGCACCACCGACGCCTTGCCGATGGGCACCGCGATATCGCCCTCGGGGACGTCGAAGCTGTGGCCGTACAGCAGCTCGTTTTCGAGGAACACCACCGGGTCGGGCGAGCGGATGGCGCTCTTGAGCAGCCCCTTGGCGTCGGCGGCGCTATACGGCGCGATGACGATCAGGCCCGGCACGCTGGCGTACCACGGGCCGTAGTTCTGGCTGTGCTGCGCCGCGACGCGCGACGCCGCGCCGTTGGGGCCGCGGAACACCATCGGGCAGCGCATCTGGCCGCCGCTCATGTAATTGGTCTTGGCGGCCGAGTTGATGATGTGGTCGATCGCCTGCATCGCGAAGTTGAAGGTCATGAACTCGACGATGGGTTTCAGCCCGCCCATTGCCGCGCCGGTGCCGAGGCCCGCGAAGCCGTACTCGGTGATCGGCGTGTCGACGACGCGCGCCGGGCCGAACTCTTCCAGAAGGCCCTGCGTGACCTTGTACGCGCCCTGGTACTCGGCGACCTCCTCGCCCATGACGAAGACGCTGGGGTCGGCGCGCATTTCCTCGGCCATCGCGTCGCGCAAGGCTTCGCGGACGGTCTGGCGGCGGGTCGGGGTGCCCGGGGCAACGTCGGGCTGGACCGCGAGGGATGCGGGTTCGGAGCCGGGTTTGGGATTGGCGGCGGTGTCGGGCTTGGTTGAGGCGGGGGTAGCGTCGCTGGCTCCTCCCCCGCTTCCGGGGGAGGGGGACCGCGCCGCTTCAGGCGTTGTGGAGGGGGCGGGAGCGGGCGGGGTCTCCGCCTGTGGCTCCCCCTCCGTCGGCTTCGCCGCCACCTCCCCCCGAAGAGGGGGAGGACCAGCGGCCTCGTCCGCCCCCCGAATCGTCGCGATCAGCGTCCCCACCGGCACGCCCTCGGCCCCCGCCTCGACGTGCAGCGTCTCGACCACGCCGCCCTCGTCGGCTTCGAGTTCCATCGTCGCCTTGTCGGTCTCGATCTCGGCGAGCACGTCGCCGGGCTTGACGGTGTCGCCCGCCTTGACCAGCCACTTTGCCAGCGTGCCCTCCTCCATCGTCGGCGACATCGCGGGGAGCTTGATCTCGGTCATCAGTACCGCCCCACCAGCACGTCGGTGTAAAGCTCGCCCGGCGCAGGCTCGGGCGCGCTCTCGGCAAAATCCGCCGCCTCGGTGACGAGGGCGCGGATGTCGCGGTCGATCTCCTTGAACTTCGCTTCGTCGGCAGCCCCCATCGCGATCAGCTCGGCCTTGGCGTGCTCGATCGGGTCGCTCTTCTCGCGCACCGCCTGGACTTCCTCGCGCGAACGGTATTTCGCCGGGTCCGACATCGAGTGGCCCCGGTAGCGGTAAGTCTTCATCTCGAGCAGCACCGGCCCCTTGCCGCCGCGCACCCAGTCGACCGCCGTCTGTGCCGCGCCGCGCACCGCGAGCACGTCCATGCCGTCGACCTGCAGGCCGGGCACGCGGAAGCTCTCGCCGCGCCGGAACAGTTGGTCCTCGGAACTGCTGCGGTTGACGCTGGTGCCCATCGCGTACTGGTTGTTCTCGATGACGTAGATCACCGGCAGCTTCCAAAGCTCGGCCATGTTGAAGCTCTCGTAGACCTGACCCTGGTTCGACGCGCCGTCGCCGAAATAGGTCACCGCGATACCGCCGTCGGCCTTGTACTTGTGCGCGAAGCCCAGCCCCGTCCCAAGCGGCACCTGCGCGGCGACGATGCCGTGGCCGCCGTAGAAGCCGTGCTCGACCGAGAACATGTGCATCGAGCCGC
>CAXTSL010000069.1:0-17660 GCA_964246975.1 uncultured Sphingomonadaceae bacterium | reverse complement strand
CACCGCCGGGCGAGCAGGCGTCGATGTCGCCGCGCAGCTCGCGGCGTCGGGGGCGGTCGCGGCGGCGGGCAGCGCGCCGCCAAGCTCGGCACCCAGCCCGAGCGCCGAACAAGTGCAGGCGGTGCAGGCGATGGCCCCCGCCGATCAGCAGGCGATGATCCGTGGCATGGTCGACCGCCTCGCCGCCAAGCTCAAGGCGAACCCCAGGGACGCGGGCGGCTGGGTCCGGCTGATGCGCGCGCGCATGGTACTCGGCGACGCCGGCGCCGCGCAGGCCGCGCGCCGCGACGCGCTCGCGGCGCTCGCGGGCGACGCGGCGGGGACTGCGACGATAACGGCGGCGGCCTCTGAACTCGGCATCAGGCCATAGCCGGGTTGTGTTACGTTGTGGATTGTCATCCCGGCGAACGCCGGGGCCCATCCCCGGAATGTGGGAGATGGGTTCCGGCGTTCGCCGGAATGACGACATTTCTGTCTGGCGCTGGCCGTTAGTCCGCCACGCTTTTCACCCACCGCTCGGAGACACCATGAAACTTGCCCTCGCCGCCCTGCTCGCTGCCGCCCCTACCGTCGCCGCGCCCGTGTTTTCCCCCGAGCGCGTCAAGGCCGACGTGACTTTCCTCGCCGACGATGCGCTCGAAGGACGCGGCACCGGCGAGCGCGGGCACGAGATCGCCGCCAGATACGTCGCGGCGCAGTTCGCGCTGGCGGGGCTGACCCCGGCGGCGAAGGACGGCAGCTTCTTCCAGCGCGTCACCCTGCTCGAATACCGCCACGGCGA
This sequence comes from uncultured Sphingomonadaceae bacterium, assembly GCA_964246975.1. Lineage (GTDB taxonomy): Bacteria > Pseudomonadota > Alphaproteobacteria > Sphingomonadales > Sphingomonadaceae > Glacieibacterium. The sequence goes on along the minus strand of CAXTSL010000069.1, from coordinate 16,879 downwards.
CACCGCCGCGCAGGTCAGCGTCACCGGCCCGCGAGCCACGCAGAGTTGGGCACACGGCACCGAGGTGCTCGTCGGCATCGGCCCGCGCGAGGCGAAGATCGACGTATCGGCCCCGGTGGTTTTCGTCGGCTACGGCATCGACGCGCCCGATCACGGCTTCGACGACTACAAGGGCCTCGACGTGCGCGGCAAGATCGTCGCGGTACTGGCGGGCATCCCCGACGGTCCGCCCGACGAGGTGCTCGCGCACCTCGCGACGCAGCGCGCGAAGATGGCCGAGGCGCACGGCGCGATCGGCATGGTGCAGGTCGCGACGCTGCAGTCGCTGCGGATCCGGCCGTGGGCGCGGTCGCTGCAATATGCCAATGTGCCGCGCATGACATGGGTCGAGGCGAACGGCGCGCCGCACGATCTCGCGCCGGGCATCAGGGCGAGCGCCGCGCTCAACGGCCCCGCCGCCGAGGCATTGTTCGCGGGCGCGCCGGTATCGCTGGACAAGCTTCGCGCGGCGGCAGCGGTGCGCGGCGCGCACCCGAAGGGCTTCGCGCTCAAGACCAGCGTCCGGATTACCGCGAGCGCGAAGTTCCGCACGATCACCAGCCCCGAAGTCGTCGCGTCGATCCCCGGCAGCGATCCCGCGCTCAAGGGCGAGTATGTCGTGCTGATGGGCCACCTCGACCATCTCGGCATCCGCGCCGACATGACCGGCGACAACATCTTCAACGGCGCGCTCGACAATGCCGCCGGCGTCGCGGTGATGCTCGAAGTCGCGCGGGCGTTCGCGGGCGACGCGGTCAAGCCGAAGCGGTCCTTGCTGTTCGTCGCCAACACCGCCGAGGAGAAGGGCCTGCTCGGGGCCGAGAGCTTCGCCAACGACCCGAGCGTACCGATCGACAAGATCGTCAGCGTCGTCGACCTCGACGAGCCGCTGTTGCTCTACGACTTCAGCGACATCAACGCGTTCGGTGACACGCATTCGACGCTTGGGCCGATCGTCGCGCGCGCTGTCGCGGCGGCGGGGGTGACGCTGTCGCCCGATCCCGAGCCCGAGGAGACGGTGTTCGTGCGCTCGGATCACTATACCTTCGTCAAGCGCGGCGTGCCCGCGATCCTGTTGTCGACGGGCCACGCCGGCGGCGGCGCGGCGGCATGGGCGGACTATAACAAGAACCATTACCACCAGCCCTCGGACGACCTGAGCCAGAAGATCGATTGGGCGGCGGGAGCGAAATACGCGCGCATCAACTATCTCATCGCGCGCGACATCGCCGATGGGGTGGAGCGCCCGCGCTGGTACGCCGGCGATTATTTCGGCGCGACCTTCGCGCCCGGCGCCCCGACGGCGGTACGGCCCGACCGGCGACCGTAGCGCGGCGCGCGGCTTTCGGGCATCGTCGCGGCAGGCAACAAGGGGCGCGAACACATGGCCGATCTCAATGTCCGTCCGAAATGGTCGTGGCGCGTCGCGCTGGTCACGCTCGTCGCGAGCGCCGCGGTGCTCGCGGCGGGGCCGCTGATCGCGGCGGGGCTCGACTATCGTCCCGGTCTCGCGCTGTTCGCGCTCGGCGCGATCGTCAGCGGCATCGGCGCGGCTGTGCTGATCGTCATGCTGGCGATGAAGCGCGGGCCGCAGGCGCTGCTCGGCGCGGCGCTGGTCGCGGGGCTGGTCGCCGCGCTGGTGCCGCTGGGCATCCTCGTCACCTCGCGCAAGGCGCCGCAGATCCACGATATTTCCACCGATACCGCCGACCCGCCGTCGTTCGTCGCACTGGTGCCGTTGCGCGGCGACGGTGCCAGTCCGGCAGGCTATGACGGTCCCGAAGCGGCGGCGGCGCAGCGCGTCGGCTATCCGAACCTCGCGGGCGTACTGCTCAGCGGCGCGCCGCGCGCCGCCTACGACCGCGCGCTCGCGGCGGCGCGCGCGATGGACTGGCAGATCGTCAGCGCCGACCCCGCGTCGGGGCGCATCGAGGCGATCGCGACGGTGCCGTGGTGGGGCTTCAAGGACGATGTCGTCGTCCGTGTCCGCCCCGACGGCAACGGCAGCCGCGTCGACGTGCGGTCGAAATCGCGCGTCGGCAAGGGCGACCTCGGTGTCAATGCGGCGCGGATCGAGACCTATCTCGGCAAGCTCGGCAAGTAGTCGCGCGTGCTCGATCCCGTCGACCTCGCGCGCGCGCTGATCCGCTGCCCCAGCGTGACGCCTGCCGACGCGGGCGCGCTGGACGTGCTGGCGGCGGCGCTGGAGCGCATCGGCGTCACCGTGCATCGCCTGCGCTTCGGCGAGGCCCCCGACGGGCCGGTCGACAATCTCTTCGCCAGCATCGGCAGCGGCCACCCGCACTTCGCATTTGCGGGCCATACCGACGTCGTGCCGCCGGGCGACGCCGCGCAGTGGAGCGCCCCGCCGTTCGCGGGCGAGGTCGCGGACGGCTTCCTGACCGGGCGCGGCGCCGCCGACATGAAGGGGTCGATCGCCGCCTTCGCCGCCGCTGCCGAACGCACCGTCGCGCGCGGCTTTGCGGGTACGCTCAGCCTGATCGTCACCGGCGACGAGGAAGGCCCCGCGACCTTCGGCACCGCACCGCTGCTCGACTGGATGAAGCAGAACGGCCACGTCCCCGACCTCTGCCTCGTCGGCGAACCGACGAGCGCGCGCGTGCTCGGCGATTGCATCAAGGTCGGGCGGCGCGGGTCGCTCAACGCGTGGCTGACGGTCAACGGCGCGCAGGGCCACGTCGCCTACCCCGACCGCGCCGACAACCCGGTGACGCGCCTCGTGGCGATCCTGGCGACCCTCAAGGCGCGCCGTCTCGACACCGGCAGCGACTGGTTCCAGCCGTCGAACCTCGAAGTCACCGACCTCGCGGTCGGCAACCCCGCGACCAACGTCATTCCGGCGCAGGCGCATGCGCGGCTCAACATCCGCTTCAACGACCTCCACCGCGGGGCCGACCTCGAAGCCTGGCTGCGCGGCGTCGTCGCAACCCACGCACCGTCCGCCGAAACGACCGTCAAGATCTCGGGCGAGGCATTCCTGACCGAGCCCGGCGCGCTGTCCGACCTCGTCGTCGCCGCCGTCGTCGCCGTCACCGGGATCACCCCCGAATTGTCGACCAGCGGCGGCACGTCGGACGCGCGCTTCATCCGCCGTGTCTGCCCGGTCGTCGAGTTCGGCCTCGTCGGCGCGTCGATGCACAAGGTCGACGAGCGCGTCCCCGTCGCCGACATCGCCGCGCTGGCCGACATCTATGCAGGCATCCTCGACCGCGTCTATGCGGGGTCGGCCCCCGGCTGACGCTCGGGCCGCGCCGCCTGAAAGGCCGGCAGCGCGTTCAGCCTTTTGTCGATCGCGCCGAGCGCCGGAAAGCGCGCGACATCGGCCTGCACGCGCCGCGCGCTGTACATCTCGGGGACGAGGCACACGTCGGCGAGCGTCACCGTATCGCCGAACAGATAGGCACCGGCGGCGCGCTCGGCCTGTTCCTCGAGCGGGGCCAGCCCGGTCTCGATCCAGTGGCGCGCCCAATCGTCGATCTGCGCCTGCGGCTGCGCCAGCGGACCCTTCAGATATTTATAGACACGCAGATTCTTGAGCGGATGGAGATCGGCGACCATGCCCAAGGTCGCCCCGCGGATGCGCGCACGCATCGCCGCGTCGCCGGGCAGCAGCGCGGGCTCGGGATAGACCTCGTCGAGATACTCGATGATCGCGAGGCTCTGCGCGATGCCCGCCTCGCCGTCGATCAGGAAGGGGATCAGCCCCTGCGGATTGAGCATCGTATAGCCGATGCCGCGCTGCGCGCCGGTGCGCAGGTCGATCGGCTTCGAGGCATAGTCGAGGCCCTTGACCGCCAGTGCGATCCGCACGCGGTACGCCGCCGACGACCGCCAATAGTCGTAGAGGACGCGATCGGCATCGTTGGCCCCGGTCATGGCTGCGTCTTCCAGCTGTCCTTGTACCCCGTCCACTCGACGCCCCCCATCGTAGCGCCCACGTCGAGCGGATCGCGCGTGTCGATCATCACGGCGTATTCGTCGGTCATCGCCTTGGGCTGCTCGAACATTCTTGTCAGAGCTTTGGGATGCGGCCCGTGGGTGAAGCCCGACGGGTGGAGCGTCAGCATGCCGGGGTGGATGTTGTCGCGGCTGAAGAAATCGCCGGCGTGGTAAAAAAGGATTTCGTCGTAATCGTCGTTGTTGTGGAAGAACGGCACCTTGATCGCCCCCGGATCGGTCTCGAACGGGCGCGGCGCGAAGGTGCAGACGACGAAGCGGTCGGCGACGAAGGTCGTGTGTGCGCTCGGCGGCAAATGATAGCGGTGCGCCGCGATGGGGCGGATGTCGCGGACGTTGAGCCGCGCCACCGACAGTTCGCCGTGCCAGCCGATCGCGTCGAGCGGGTTGAAAGGGTACGTCATGCGGCTGACGCGCCCGCGCTTCTTGACCTCGACAACGGTTGCACCCTCGCCCTGCTGCGCGCGGAATCGGTCGTCGATGCGCGGGGTATCGAGCATTGCAGGGTCGAAGATCGCGTGCGGGCCGAGGAGGCCGCGATCGGCCAGGCCGAACGACGAGCCGCTCGCCTCGACCATCAGCACCGCCATCGGTGCGGCGGGTTCGATCCGCCACATCGTGCCGCGCGGGATGACGACGTAATCGCCCGTGCTCAGCGTCAGATGCCCGAAGTCGCAGAAGAATTCGCCCGTCCCGGCGTGGACGAACAGCAGCTGGTCGCCGTCGCCGTTGCGCGCGAGGGTGGGCATCGCCTGGGCCAGCCGCCAGAAGCGCAGCTCGACCGCGCGGTTCGACGCGATGACCGGCGCGTCCCACGGGCTGGCGGGGGCATCGCCGAGCTTTATCAGATCGAAGGCGCGCGGAGACAGCGGCCCGTCGAAGTCGCTCCACCCGGTCGGCGGATGGCGGTGATAGAAGAACGCCGCGGGGCCGAAGAACCCCTCCTTCGACATCTCGCGCTCATAGGTGCCCGGCGGCAGGTCGGCGTGCGCCTGGCGACTCGCCTCGCCCTCGACCTTGGGGAAGTTTATGTAGCGGCGCATGCGGTGGCGATAGGCGCGTCAGCCGCGCAGGAAAAGCCCCACCGTGAGCGCCGCGCCGATAGCGACGACGCCCACCCTGATAACCGGCGCGGGCAGGCGCTTGAGCAATTGCGCGCCGCCGAAGCCGCCGAGCATCGCCCCCGCGCCGAGCGCCAGCGCTGACTTCCACGCCACCGCCCCCGAAAATGCCAGAACCACCGCGCCGCCGATGTTCGCCAGCGCGACGAGGACGTTCTTGGTCCCCGCCGCATTGCGGACGGGCATCCGCGCCAGCGTCAGCGCCGCGAGCGTCATGATCCCCGCGCCGCCGCCGAAGAAGCCGCCATAGACCGCGATGACGCTCTGGATGAGCGCCGAGACCCACGCCGGGGGCGGCTGTGATGCGACTTTGGGTTTCGGCCCGAAGCTGCTCCACGCGAACAGCGCCGTCGCCGCGAGCACCAGCCACGGCACCATCGCGGCGAACACCGCAGGCGGCGTCGCGAGCAGCAGGAACGCGCCCGCCACCCCGCCGCACAGGCTGATGATCGCCAGCGCGCGAAACCCCAGCCGCTCGGCCCCGGCGACGAGGCTGCGCCCGGCATAGCCCGTCGTCACCTGTCCCGGAAACAAGGCGAGCGTCGAGGTGATGTTCGCGGCGCGCGGGTCGAGCCCCGAGACGATCAGCGCGGGCAGCGTGACGAACGACCCGCCGCCGGCCAGCGCGTTCTGCGCGCCTGCCCAGATGCCCGCGCCGAACAGCAATCCCGCCAGCCCGGGCGCGATCATCCGACGGCGCGCGGCACGCCGGGCTGGCCGGGGGCGCATTCGAGGGCGGCGCGGTCCCAGTGGCCGAGATCGACGGCGGCGGCGTAGGTCGAGTCGAGGAACGCCGTCAGCACGGCATCGGGGTCGGCGGCGGTGCGCACCGCATCGTAGGGCAGGACGAACTCGCCGAGCGTCGCGTCCCAGTGCGCCGCGCCGGGCTGCACGCGCGCCTCGGCGTACCCCGGCGGGGCGGGCCAGGCGTAGGCGTAGAAGGCGGCGTGCGGGAAGGCGTCGCTGCCCGGCCAGAAACCCGCGCTCGCCTCCTCGTGCGAATAGGCCTCGCGCGTCACGTCGTCGGGCAGGCCGGGTGCGCCGCCGGGGTGGAGCGGCGCCCGCCGCCCCGAAAAGCGCGTTGCGGCGAGGTCGAAGCTGCCCCAGAAGACGTGGACCGGCGATGCCTTGCCGAGGAAGCCGCTGCGCCACTGCTTGAACACCCGGTCGACCTGCAACAGCGCGCGCCAGAAGCCATGCGCGGCGCTGCGGTCATAGGGACGCGTCGCATGGTCTTCGTCGAAGCGCGGCGCGCCGGGCATCTCGCTCGGGTGCGGGTCGATGACGGTGTCGACGCCGAGGCCGCGCAGCGCGGCGCTCAGATCGGCGTAGAAGGCCGCCGTCGTCCCCGCCTCCAGTGCCAGCGTCCGCACCTCGCCCCGGCTGGAGCGCAGCACGAGGACATGGTCGATCAGGTCGAACTCGCCCTCCAGAACTTCGCCGCCGCACGGCACCGGCGACGTCCCCAGCCCCCGCGCGGTGACGTAGAAGGGCACATGCCAGCTATGGTTGAGCCACGGCGTCAGCGCGAGCCGCAGCTTGCCAACCATCTGCAGGCGGAGTTGGAGCGCCGTCGCGGTGTCGCGCCACGCAAGCCAGTCGAGGGGGGGCCAGTCGGTCATTGCCATCGTGTCTGCCTCGCGCTGCTCGCGCCGCGTCTGGCACATCGGCGCGGGCAATTCGAGGCATCCCTGCGGTCTCGTCACCCCGCCTAGCGCATCGCCTTTTCGAGCAGGGTGGCGCTGCGCGTCAGCAGATCGCGGCGCGCGTCACTATCGTCGAGCTGATGGTTCAGACCCTTGTATTCGACAAGTTCGACCGTCTTTCCGGCCGAGCGTAGCGCGCTGGCCATGACCCGCGATTGTTCGATATCGACGTTTTGATCCTTGTCGCCGTGAAATATCAGCACTGGCGTCTGGATGGTCTTGGCATTGCGCGCCGGGGATCCGGCGGCGACATGCGGGCCATTGCCGATCATCGCGTCGATCTGCTTGTAATTGCTGAAGTCGAGCGCCTCACGGCGGAGTAGCATGAGGTCGGTGACCGGGGCGATGGCAATCGTCGCCTTGTACAGCTTCGGGTCGACGACATTGGCCTGCAGCGCCGCATAGCCACCATAGCTCCAGCCGAATATCGCAAGAAGCTTGGCATCGGCACCTTGGGCGACCATCCAGCGCGCGCCGTCGTTAATGTCACCGACCGCCAGCGGCCATGATCGGAAGCCGTTCTTCGCGAAATAATCGACGCCGAAGCCGGTCGAGCCGCGGAAGTTCGGCTGCAGCACCGCATAGCCCTTGGCGGCGAAAAATTGCGCCAGCCAGTCGAAGCCCGCCGTGTCGCGGGCGCTGGGACCGCCGTGCGGCATGACCAGCGCGGGCAAGCCCTTGATATCGGTTCGCCCCGGCGGCAGCGTCAGGTAACCGGGGATTGGCGTTCCGTCGGCAGCCGCATAACGCACCGCCCGCGCGATCCCCATCGCGACATCGTCGAGCGCTGGATAGACCGAGACCAATGCGCCCAACCGCTTTGTCGTGGTGTTGTACAGAAAATACCGCCCCGGCAAATTATCGCCGTCGACGAAGATAAGTTTGGCGGTGCCGTCCCAGCTCTCGTCGAGAACGCTGACATTCGGGTGGCCGGGCAACGCCGCGCTAATCGCGACGTTAAGGGCCGACAACTTGGAATCGAAGAACTTATACTCGTCGCGGTCGAGACTGAATGTCGCTGCGACGGGCCGCCGGTACTTGCCGATGCGGAGCACGCCGTCGACGTCGACGCTCGGATGGGCGAAGAGCAAGGTGGCGGTATTCGCGCCATCGGTGCTGACACTATAGAGTGCCTGCCGCCCATCGAGCAGCTTGAGCACGAGGATATTGTCGCCCGTCGCGTCAAAACCGAGTATTTTGGGCGCGTGATCGTCGCTCAGCGAGCCGCGTATCAGCAGCTTCCACTCGCGGCTGCCCTTTGGGCGGACCCAGTGCGTCACGCTGTCCCGGTCGTAGCCGCCGGGCGTCTGATCGACGAGACTGCGGTAACGAACCGCCCCCGTCGCGTCGGTTGCGACATCGTAGACCTGTCGGCTCGCCTGCTCGAAGACGCGTGGTGGTCCCGAGCGCACATCAACGTGCGCCACCGCCAGGCCTTCGTAGTCGTCGGCGGAAACTGCCATGACGACCTTGTTCGGATCGTCGGGAAGCCAGTTGAGGACGCGACCGCCGTAGAAGGTCCGGTCTGCGCGATAACCTTCCTGCCCGATCATCCTGCCGTTGCTTCCGTCGCTGTCGATCGCGATGATCCGGTGGAAAGCGACGGGCGGATGACCGGTGGTGAGGATACCGGCCGCGCCACAGATCAGGCGCTGCGCCGACTTGAACTGGCACCATTCGGGGCGCAGCGACAGGTCGGGCGTGCTCATGACGATTTTACTGGTGCCGGTCGTCAGGTCGGCGACCATGACGGCGCGCCCGCCGGTCTTGAAGCTCCCGACATAGACGATTTTCATTGCATCGGGCGACAGGGCGACGCGCATCGCATTGGGCCGGGCAGCGAACATCGCGGCAATCTCGGCACCGTGGGCAACGCCGGGCAACAGTCAGACCAAGGCAGCGGCGGCCAACAGTCGCATGGCGATTTCCCGTTCGGCTCGCGGAGTTATTGGCGACGCGAAGATTATGCCAAACGATACGAGCGTTCCGATTGGCCGGCGAGCGGAATTTTCGGGGGTTGTCTGTGCGCCTGACGAGGTACCGGTCTTGCACTTGACTACTCCCGGCACAACGCCGCACCGCGCGCGCTTGAGCCCCACCTCGTTTCGGGTTAGCCTCGCGCTCGGGTCGCACCCTCGCTGTCGCGGAGACGGAAGCATGGGCGCGTATTTGTCGAGGCTCGACGCCCTCGCGCCCGGCGCGCGGTGGCAACAGGCGCGGGCGTGGCTGCTCGGTGCCGAGTCGCACCCGTTCCTTGCCGAGCTGCGCGCCGAACGGCCGGTGCTGGTGCTCTCCGAGCTGACGCTGGCCACCACCTATGCCGATTGCTCGCTGATCCTGCGGCGGCACCTGAGTTTCCAGGTCGATCTCTACAAGCCCAAGCAGGGCAGCTACTGGATGGCGCAGGACGAGACGGCGGTGCATGTCCGCGAGAAGGCGGTGATGCGCGCGCTGCTCGACCGTTCGGACCTGCCCGCGATGCGCGCCTTCATCGCCGCCACCGCCGCCGACCGGCTGGCGCTGGGCGCTGGCCACGCCGACGTGTCGCACGGCGTCGCGCGCGCGGTCGCGATCAGTCTTGTGCAGCAATGGTTCGGCTTCGACGGCAGCGACCGGCAATCGCTGTTCGAATGGTCGTACTGGAACCAGCAGGACGCCTTCCACAACCAGCCCTTCGACCACCGCCCCGACGCGCAAGCCGTAATCGACAAGCGCACGCGCGCCGGGTTCATGATGGGGCTGTACCTCGCGCGCCTCGTCGCGACCAAGACCGTCGAGGTCAAGCTCGGCGGCGGCGGCGACAAGCCCGTCGCGCGGCTGCTGCGGCTGGCGTTCTCGGGCGGGCTGTCGGGCGAGTTCGACATCAAGCGCGTCATCTACAACGTCGGCGGGCTGCTGATCGGCGCGGTCGAGACGACCAACCACGCGGTATGCAACGCGCTCGCCGAAATCTTCGCGCGCCCCGACGTGCTGGCGCGCGCGCGCGTCGCCGCCGCCGATCCGGTGCCTGAAAAATTCGACGGCTTCGCCTTCGAGGCGTTGCGGTTCAGGCCCGCCTTCCCCTATTTCTTCCGTACCGCGCACCGCGACGTCGAGCTGAGCTCGGGGACGCCGCACGCGGTCACCGTGCCGCCCGGCGCGACGGTGCTCGCGGTGACGCACAGCGCGATGGCCGACGAGCATGTCTTTGCCGACCCGACGCGCTTCGACGAGACGCGCGCGATGGGCGATACCTTCACTTTCGGGCAGGGCATCCACGAGTGCCTCGGCAAGGCGATCGGGCAGGCGTTGGTCGCCGAGACCGTGCGGCAGGTGCTGCGCTTGAAGGACGTGGCCCCCGCCGGGCCGCCGGTGTGGCAGGGGGGAGTACCCGAGCAATGGCCGATTCAATGGGCGGCATAGGCCGTGGCGTCACGATCGCCCTTCTGCTGGCGATGTTCGGCTGCGCGCCGAAAACCGTGGTCGGCGGCGGGCCACAGGGCTGGACGCCGCGGCAGCAGAGCGACTGGTACGGCGCGACGCAGGGGTCGCGGCTGATTCCCTGGGCGTGGGCACAGGCGCTCGTCGCGCCGGGGGCGGGGGGCGAGAAATTCTTCGACCCCGCGTACCTCGTGCGCTTCCGCCTGCTGGCGCGTGGGCCGGGAGAACTGCCCGTCGGCGTCGCCATCGACCGGCAGGACGACCGAGCGCTGACCGTCAGCAAGCTGCGCTGGGTCGCGGGCCAACCCAACGACGCGCCGTGGCTGGGGTTCAACTGCAGCGCCTGCCACACCGGCGAGATCAGCTACAAGGGCCAGAACGTCCGGATCGACGGCGGCCCCGGCCTGACCGATTTTCAGGGGCTGGTCGACACGCTCGACGTGGCGCTGGCCGAGACGCGCGCGCAACCGGCGAAATGGGAGGCGTTCGCGCACGCCGTGCTGGGGGCGGGCGACACCCCGACGGCGCGGACGATGCTCGGCGACGCGGTCGACCGGCTGCGCGGCTGGAACGCGAAGATCGCCGCCGCCAACGCGCCGATGCTCACCCCCGGCTTCGCGTCGACGCCTTCGGGCACATCTTCAACAAGGTCGCGCTGCTGGCGGGTGCCGACACGCCCAAGCCCAATCCGTCCGACGCGCCGGTCAGCTATCCCTTCCTGTGGAACACCGCGCAGGCCGACCGCGTCCAGTGGAACGGCATCGCCGAGAACCTCAAGGCCAAGGTGGCGGGGCGCGACTTCGACTATGGCGCGCTGGCGCGCAACACCGGCGAGGTCATCGGTGTTTATGGCGATGTCGCGGTGACCGCCGACGCGGGGCTGCACGGCTATAAATCGAGCGCGCGCGTCGGGTCGATCGCCGACCTCGAGCGCGTGCTGGCGCTGCTGCGCCCGCCGACGTGGCCCGCAGCCCTCCTCGGCACTCCCGATGCGGCGAAGGTCGCGGCGGGCAAGGCGCTGTTCGGCCAGCATTGCGCCGCCTGCCACACCGGCCTCGCGCACGACGACATCAAAACGCCGTTCGTCAGCAAGATCAGCCTGTTCGCCAGCGCCGACCCCCCCGGCACCGACCCGTGGATGGCGTGCAACGCCTATACCTATGCCGGACGCACCGGGCTGCTCGAAGGCGCGCCCGACACGCTCGTCGCGCTGCCGGGGTCGAACCCGGCGCGTTTCGGCGAGACCGCGCCGATGGCGCAAATGCTCAAGGCGATGGTCGTCGGCACGCTGGCGGGGCAGAAGGGCGAGATCGTGCAGGCGGCGGCGAGGACCTGGCTCGGCATCCCGCCACGCCCGCAGGTCGGCGCGGTCGCGGTGGCACCGACGAAGGCCAACCGGCTGCAACGCTGCATGACCGAGGCGAACCGCCTGCTCGGCTATCGCTCGCGGCCGCTGACGGGCATCTGGGCGACCGCGCCGTATCTCCACAACGGCTCGGTGCCGACGCTATGGGACCTGCTGCTGCCGCCCGCGCAGCGGCCTGCGGCGTTCAACCTCGGGTCGCGCGAGTTCGATCCGGTCAAGGTCGGCTACGTCACCACCGCCAGCGCGGCGAACAGCTTCCGCTTCGTCGCGCGCGACGCGAGCGGCGCGGTGGCGGGCAATTCGAACGCCGGGCACGACTACGGCAACGCGCGCTTCTCAGACGCCGAGCGCTGGGCGCTGGTCGAGTATATGAAGACGCTTTGAGCTTTTTCGGCTCCCTCCCTGCCCGGTGAGCCTTCGCGAACCGAGAGCGGGGAGGGTCGGGGTGGGGTGTCTTGCCACGGGGGCCGCGACTTGTTCGGAGGCACCCCACCCCGACCCTCCCCTCTCTCCGCTGCGCGGGGAGGGGAGGGGGAAGAATTCAGGGCAGCACCACCTGCCGCACCGCGTCGCCGCTCGCCAGCCGGTCGAACAGCGCGTTGATGTCGGCCATCGGCCCCACCGAGGTCAGCAGCCGCTCGACGGGCAGCCGCCCGGCGCGCCACAGCCCGAGGTAGCGCGGAATGTCGCGCGCCGGGATCGCCCCGCCGAGATAGCTGCCAACGATCGTCTTGCCGTCGGCGACGAGGCTGACGGCGGGGATCGAGAACTGCTCCGCCGGGTTGGGCAGGCCGACCGTCACCAGCCGTCCGCCGCGCCGCACCAGCGCATACGCCGTTTCGAGGACGCGCGCCTTGCCGACGGTCTCGACGACGAGATCGGGGGGCGCGATCCCGCCCTCTTCGCCGGGCGCGAACGCCGCCGCCGCGCCGAGGTCGAGCGCCAGCGCGCGCTTGGCGGCGACGGGGTCGATGACGCTGACCGGGTTCGCGCCGCCCGCCAGCGCGCCGAGCAGCGCCGCCAGCCCGACGCCGCCGAGCCCATAGACCGCGACGCTCTCGCCGGGGCGCAGCTGTCCCGAATTGAGCACCGCGCCGACTCCGGTCAGCACCGCGCAGCCGAACAGCGCGGCGATCTCGACCGGGACATCGCGGTCGATCCGCACCGCCGAGCGCCGATCGACGACGGCGTGGCTGGCGAACGCCGACACCCCCATGTGGTGGTGGACGCCGGCACCGTCGCGCGTCAGCCGCGTGCCGCCGCGCAGCAGCTCGCCGCGCCCATTCGCCGCCGCGCCGCCCGCGCACATATACGCCTCGCCGCTCATGCAGCGTACGCATTCGCCGCAGGCGGGGAGGAACGACAGTACGACGCGGTCGCCGACCGCGAACAGCGTATCCGCCGGATCGCCGAGCGCGCTGACGGTCGCCACCGCCTCGTGCCCCAGGGCCATCGGCATCGGCCGCGGGCGGTCGCCGTTGATCACCGACAGGTCCGAATGGCACAGCCCCGCCGCATCGATGCGGACGAGCAGTTCGCCGGGACGCGGGACCGTGAGGTCGATCTCGGCGAGGGTCAGCGGGGCGCTGTCGGCATAGGGGCCGGGGGTGCCGAGCCGGTCGAGGACGGCGGCGGTGATTTTCATCGTTCAAGTTCCGAAGTACCGACCGTCATCCCGGCGCACGCCGGGATGACGAGCGCGCGACAACGCTCACCCCTTCGCCCATTTCGTCTCGAAATCCCACACGTCCTGAAAACCGATGCGCGCGCTGAACTCCATGAAGTCGAACATCGGCTGCCCCGTCGCGTTGCCGTCGCCCGTTTCCTTCAAGCGCCGCAGCGCCGTCTCCATCGCCGCCGCCGCGACGAGGCTGGTCAGCGACGGCCAGATCGCGAAGGCATAGCCGATGTCGGCCAGTTCGGCGGCATCCAGCATCGGCGTCAGCCCGCCGTTCGCCATGTTCGCCATCATCGGGCGGGGAATCGACGCGCACGCTGCCCGCATCTCGTCGGCGCTGGTCAGCGCCTCGCAGAAGACGATGTCGGCCCCGGCCTCGGCATACAGCCGCCCGCGCGCAATCGAACCCTCCAGCCCCTCCGACTGGCGCGCATCGGTCCGCGCGATGATCAGGAAGTCATCGCTGCGCCGCGCCGCGACCGCGACGCGCACCTTGTCGGCCATGTCGGCAGCGGGGATCAGCCGCTTGTAGGGCGTATGGCCGCACTTCTTGGGAAACTCCTGATCCTCGATCTGGATCGCCGAGACGCCTGCGTCCTCGTACCCGCGCACCGTGTGATGGACGTTGAGCAGCCCGCCGAACCCAGTATCGGCATCGGCGATCACCGCTGCGGCCGTGCTCCGTACCAGTGTCGCCATGCGGTCGAGCATCTGCGTATAGCTGACCAGCCCCGCATCGGGCAGCCCGTAGGCCGAGGCGGTCAACCAATAGCCGCTGCCATAGATTACCTCAAAACCGACCTTATCAGCGATCTTGGCGGCGATCATGTCCTGGATGCCGGGCACGGCGAAGAAGGTTTTCGCCGCGATCAATGCGCGCAGGCGGGGGTCGGCCATAATCTTGGCTCCGGGATAAAAAGGTTCTCTGGCGCATCGTGGATTGCTCCAACGACACAAGCTGAGCGGTCTTCCTATCCGACCACCGGGCAAACGCGCGAAGGATAAAAATGCCTTGCATTCCGGATTTTCCGGATGTTTAACATGCCAGCCTGCTTGCATCGAGCAGATCGACCGGTAATTCGCCCCGAGCCAAGGTAATGCTCAATGATCTCAACCTTATCGAAAGTGTCGTCGAGCGACGTTTCCAAGCGCTTCGGTCATTTTTACGACGAGGCCATCACCCATCCTATTGCGGTCGAGCGCAATGGCACGGCGCGGGTGGTGATGATGCCGGCCTCGGAGTATCGGCGGCTCGCGGCGCTCGACCATGTCGCGCTGACGCCGCAGGAGTTGCATCTTGACGATATCCGCGCCCTTCGGGAAGCCAAAGCTCCCGAAACCGCTTTCGCCCTCAACCACCTCATGGACGACGCCGCGACCGGCTGACGTCATCTTCTACCGCTATCTGTGGCGGCACGAAGCGGCGCGCGGCGAGGAAGACGGGCGCAAGACTCGCCCCTGCCTCGTCCTCAGCGCCGACCGGAGAGCAAGCGGCCTCGTCGTCGTCACCGTTCCGATCACGACCCGCAACTACGATGCGGCGCGATCGGTCGTTGTCCCGCCCGCAGTCATCCAGCATCTCGGCCTCGACGCGCGCTCGAGGATCGTCTGGGACGATCTCAACCGCTTCGTCTGGGTCGGACCCGACGTCGGCCTGTTGCGCGGCGGCACGCCCTATTACGGACAGGTACCCGAGCGCCTCTGGGACCGCATCCGGATTTTGGTTCACAACGCCGCAATCGCAGCGACCGACCGCACGACCTGATCAGTGCCCGACGGCGACCGCCGCGACGCCGCTCGCCGCCAATTGCGCGTTGAGCGCCGCCATCAGGCGGGCGAGCGCGGCGTCGTCGACCGCCTCGGCGCGCGCGACCAGCACGTCCTGGGTGTTCGAGGCGCGCAGCAGCCACCAGCCGTCGGGCGTGTTGACGCGCGCGCCGTCGGTCTCGTTCACCTGCGCTCCCGCCGCCTTGAGGCGCGCCAGCACCTCCTCGACGACGACGAACTTGCGGTCCTCCGACGACTGGAAGCGCAGCTCGGGGGTGTTGATCATCGCCGGCATGGCATCGCGCAGCGCGGTCAGCGAGCCGCCGAGTTCGGACACCGCGCCGAGCAGGCGGACGGCGGCGTAGATGCCGTCGTCGAAGCCGTACCAGTCGTGGCTGAAGAAGATATGGCCGCTCATCTCGCCCGCCAGCGGCGAGCCGACTTCCTTCATCTTGGCCTTGACCAAGGAATGGCCGGTCTTCCACATCAGCGGCGTGCCGCCCAACTCGGCGACGCGGTCGAACAGCATCTGGCTCGCCTTGACATCGGCGATGATCGTCGCGCCGGGCAGCGCGCGCAGCACCGGAACGGCGAGGATCGACAGCAGCTGGTCGCCCCAGACGACGCGGCCCTGTCCGTCGACCGCGCCCAGCCGGTCGGCATCGCCGTCGAAGGCGACGCCGAAGTCGCAAGCCCGCTCGGCGACGACGCGCTTCAAATCGGCGAGATTCTTCTCGTCGGTCGGGTCGGGGTGGTGGTTGGGAAACACCCCATCGACCTCGGTGAACAGCAGATGGTGCGTGCCGGGCAGGCGCTTGACCAGCCGTTCGACGACGGGCCCGGCGACGCCGTTGCCGCAATCCCACGCGATGGTGAAGGGTGCGCCCGCGAAATCCCGGACGAGGCGGTCGACATAGCGGTCCATGATGTCGAGGGTCTCGTTGCCTCCCGCGCCGGTGGCCCAGTCGCCTGCCGCTGCCGCGTCGCCGAGTGCGCGAATGTCGGCGCCGAAGAACGGCCCGGTCCCCAGCATCATCTTGAAGCCGTTGTAATTGGGCGGGTTATGGCTGCCGGTGATCATCACGCCGCCGTCGCACGCCAGTTCGTTGACGGCATAATACAGCATCGGCGTCGGACCCAGCCCGATCCGTACCGCGTCGATACCGCTGGCGTTGAGGCCTTCGACCAGCGCCGCTTCGAGCCCCGGCGACGAAGTCCGCCCGTCATAGCCGACCGCGACGCGCTTGCCGCCCGCGCGCGCGATCCGCGTCCCGAAGCTGCGCCCGATGGCATAGGCGTCGGCGGTCCCCAGCGTCTCGTCGATGATGCCCCGAATGTCGTACTCGCGCAGCGTCGTCGGGTCGAAGTCGTGGCGGCTGGCGGTCATGCGGGTCTCCGTGAGCGGTGGCGGCGTCTAGCACCTGCGGGGCGCCATTGCCGAGTCTTCTCGGCTTATGCGCGGCCCAGCGGGTGCCTGGTGTTGACCAGCTCGACCAGCGCGCGCGTCTGGACGTGGGTGTAAATCTGCGTCGTCGCGATATCGGCGTGGCCGAGCAGGGTCTGCAGCGTGCGCAGGTCGGCCCCGCCTTCGAGCAGGTGCGTCGCGAAGGCGTGGCGCAGGACATGCGGGCTGAGCCGCGCAGGCGGGATACCGGCTTCGGCGGCAAGCGCCTTGACGAGCTGGAACAGGCGGACGCGCGACAGATGCGACGCACCGCTGGGGAACAGCCAGCGCGCGTCGCGCGGCACATGGGCGGCGTGCGCGGCGACGGCGGCGTCGGCGCTGTCCCCGATGGGTACGAGG
>CAXTSL010000068.1:7383-18233 GCA_964246975.1 uncultured Sphingomonadaceae bacterium | reverse complement strand
CCACACGGCCGCAGCCTATATAGGCAGTGCGTTGACCGCGCCCGACCTCCTCGTCGCCGAACTTGGCAATGCCCTCGTCAAGAAGGTGCGGGCTGGAGAAGTCGACTCGCCGCAGTCGCGCGCGGCACTGGGCGAGGCCGCCGATTTCATCGCGTTGTTCGCGACTCCGCCGCTAATCGACCGTGCCTTCGCCATCGCGGTCGCGTTGCGCCATTCGATATACGACTGCGTGTTTCTTGCCCTTGCCGAGCGCCTCGACGTACCGTTGCTGACCGCCGACGAAAAGTTTGTCCGCAAACTTGCCGGAACGCAGCACGGCGCGCGAGTCCAGTCATTGTCGCTTGTCGGATGACCGGCGGCTGCCAGTGCGGCGCGGTGCGCTACACGCTCGGCATCGCGCGCGCGACCGTCTACGCCTGCCACTGCCGCGAATGCCAGCGCCAGTCGGGGAGCGCGTTCGCGCTGTCGCTGCCGGTGCGGCGCGCCGACGTCGCACTTACCGGTATTCTCGGGCGGTGGGAGCGGGCAACCGATAGCGGCAGGCGTTCGGTTGCGCGCTTCTGTGCGGCGTGCGGGACGCGCCTCCACCACGCTTCGAGCGACGCCTCCGTATGGCTGACGATCAAGGCGGGGACGCTCGACGACCCGTCGGGGCTGGTCGCACGCGGGCATCTGTGGACGCGGTCGAAACAGCCGTGGGTACGGCTCGACCCGCAAATCCCGGCGTTCGACACGCAGCCGACCGATCTGGCAGGGTGGCGGCAGGCGCTGATCGCGGAGGCGGACAGATGAGTATCGAAGTCACCGGCGGCTGCCAGTGCGGCGCGGTGCGCTATGCCGCGACACTCGCGACGGACGAGGCCTATTGGTGCCACTGCCGCATGTGCCAGCGCGCCGTCGGCGGGGTTGCGGCGGCGCTGGTCAACGCCCGCCGCGACGCCGTGACATGGACGACGCGCGCGCCGGACCGCTATCCATCGTCACCGATCGCGCACCGGGGCTATTGCGCGGCCTGCGGCACCCCGCTGACCTTCGAGTACGACACCGGCAGCGACCAGCTCGACCTCACCGTCGGCTCGCTCGACGACCCCGCCGCCGTGCGCCTGACCAGCCATTTCGGCGTCGAGAGCCGGGTCCCGCACTGGATAGCGCCCGACGACCTGCCCGAGTTGCGCAGCGACACCTACGCGCCGCTGCAGGCGCGATGGGCGGCGGCGGGGCGCGCCGCCTAGAACGCCAGGTCGCGCTCGTTGCTCGCATCATAGACCTTGAGCGACATCGACTTGAGCATCCGCTGCGCGTCGGCATTGAACCTCGCCATGTACGGCGTCGTGAAATGCCGTTTGAGCGCGTCCTCGCTGTCCCAGCGCTCGACGACGCTGATGACGCCGTCGGTCTCGCTTTCGATCGCCATCGAATAGCTGAGGCAGCCGCTTTCCGCCCACGTGGCGCGCATCATCGCGTCGAGGATCGGCTTGATCTCGGCGATGTCGCCCGGATTTACCTCGGCGCGCGCGATGACGATAATCATGGTCGGCCCTTCCCCAATAAACGCACGTCATGCTGGCGCACGCCAGCTCACACCTTACGGCAGTCGGATTGACCGTCCGTGCGCACGACCGTGGATGCTGGCGTTCGCCAGCATGACGGCGGCAGAGGCGAAACTACTTCGCCTTCGCCACGCTGACCAGCGCCGGGCGCAGCAGGCGGTCCTTGATGACATAGCCCGCCTGCAACTCGGCGACGATCGCCCCCGCCTCGTGCGCGTCGCTGTCGACTTCGAGCATCGCCTGGTGGCGGTTGGGGTCGAGCTTCGCTCCTTCGGTGTCGATCCTGGCGATGCCGTGGCGCGCGAGCACCGCGATGAACTCGCGCTCGGTCGCCTCGATGCCGGTGCGGACCCCCTCGAAGCCCGGCGCTTCGGCAGGCAGCGCGACGACGGCGCGGCGGAGGTTGTCGGCGACCACCAGCAGGTCGCGCGCAAAGCCCGTCTGGGCATAGCTGACGGCATCGACGCGCTCGCGGTCGAGGCGGCGGCGGGTGTTCTCCATCTCGGCGGCGGCACGCAGCAGGCGATCTTTCAGGTCGGCGATCTCGGTGTCGCGCGCCAGCATCTCGTCGGCGAGCGACGGTGCGCCGCTCTCGGCCTCCGAAGCGCCGATGTCGAACGTATCTTCGGTCGTCGTGTCGCCGTCGTTTTCGGGGGTCATCAGATCAACCTGCTGAGAGTTTGGGCGGTGTAATCCACCATTGGGACGATGCGCGCGTAATTCAACCGCGTCGGGCCGATGACGCCGACAACCCCGACGACGCGCCCGTCGGGACCGCGATACGGCGCGGCGATAACGCTCGATCCCGACAATGAGAACAGGTTCGTCTCGCTGCCGATAAAAATCTTGCACGCCGAAGCCGTGCGCGCGAGGTCGAGGACGCGCGCCAGCTCCTCCTTGCCCTCGATGTCGCCGAGCAGCAGCCGCGCGCGTTCGAGGTCGGCCTCGCCGCCCGCCACCAGATGCGCCGAGCCGCGCACGATCAGCACCGCGCGCGCGCCGTCCGACGACCACGCCGCGATGCCCTGTTCGACCAGCCCGCGCGTCGCCGAATCGAGCGCGGCGCGATGCTCGGCGATCTCGGCGCGCAGCCGCTCGCTGGCAGCGGCAAGCGTCAGCCCCTCCAGCCGCGCGTTGATGTAGTTCGCCGCCTCGATCAGAGCGACGGGCGGCAGTTCGGGGGGCAGGTCGACGACACGGTTCTCGACACTGCCGTCGGCCCCGACCAGCACGGCGAGCGCGCGGGTCGGCGACAGCGGCACGAAGCTGACCTGGCGCAGCACCAGCTCGCCGCGCGGCACCAGCACCATGCCCGCGCACGCGCTCAGCCCTGACAGCACGGCGGTGGTGCGCCCGAGCATGTCCTCGAGACCCACGCCGCCCGCCGTGCCGCCCTCGATCGCCGCGCGCTCGTCGGCGGACGGCGCGCTGAGCTGCATCATGCCGTCGACGAACAGCCGCAGGCCCAGATGCGTCGGCAGCCGCCCCGCCGAGGTGTGGGGCGCGGCGAGCAGCCCGAGTTCTTCGAGGTCCTGCATGACGTTGCGGATCGACGCCGGGGACAGACCGATGGCACCGAGCTTCGCCAGCGTCCGCGACCCGACGGGTGTACCGCTCGCCAGATAGGCCTCGACGATCTGGCGAAACACCTCACGCGCGCGGTCGTTAAGGTCGGGCAGGGTGAGCGGCGGCATCGCGGCTATGTAGGGCGACCGCCGTGCGCCGTCACCCCGGCCTTACGTGGTCATCCCGGCGAATGGCGGGACCCATTTCCCGAACTCAGGCGATGGGTCCCGGCTTTCGCCGGGATGACGGACCGGCTACAGCGCCTGGCTCATTCAAGGAGAACCCCATGCGTCCCTCAGGCCGCGCCCCCGACGCGATGCGGACGATCTCGCTGGAGCCCGGCTTCAGCGCGCACGCCGAAGGCTCATGCCTTGTCAAGTTCGGCATGACGCACGTCCTTGTCACCGCCTCGGTCGAGGAGCGGCTGCCGCCGTGGCTGCGCGGCAAGGGGTCGGGCTGGGTGACGGCGGAATACGGCATGTTGCCGCGCGCCACGCACACGCGCGGGCAACGCGAGGCAGCGAAGGGCAAGCAGTCGGGCCGCACGCAGGAAATCCAGCGGCTGATCGGGCGCAGCTTGCGCGCCGTCACCGACCTCAAGCTTCTCGGCGAGCGTCAGATCACCCTCGATTGCGACGTGCTGCAGGCCGACGGCGGCACGCGCACCGCGGCGATCTCGGGGGCGTGGGTGGCGCTGCGCCTGGCTATCGACGGCATCATGGCGAAGAACGGCCTGACGCTCGACCCGCTGCCGATGCAGGTCGCGGCGGTTTCGGCGGGCATCCACGCCGGGACGCCCGTCCTCGATCTCGACTATGTCGAGGATTCGGACGCCGGTACCGACGCCAATTTCGTGCTGACCTCGACCGGCGGCATCGTCGAGGTTCAGGCCACTGCCGAAGGCGCGCCGTTCGACGAGGAGGCGCTGCTGCGCCTGCTCCGGCTGGCGCGCATCGGCTGCGGCGAGATTTTCGCGGCGCAGTTGCGGGCGGTGGGGCGTTGACCTATCTTTGCGTCGGCAAGACGGAGACGCGACAGTGAGTGGCACGACGTCCCTGGGGCAGCCGTCAGGCAATGTCGCGCTGGAGCGGGCCAAGCTTCAATTGTTGGTCGGGTTTCGGCGCACATCCTCCATCGTCATGATTCTCGCGCTGGCGCTGATCGGCTTCGTTCTACTGCGCGAGTTCGGATTTTTGGGCGAGCCACCGGTATCGACGACCGGTACGATGCCCGACGCCGGATCGCGTGCCCTGCCCGTGCTTGGGTTGAGCGTTGCCGTTCTCGGTATTTGGGGCTGGTTGCGCGCACAGACCCGGCGTTTGCGTATCGAACTGTTGCTTGCCGACATCGACGGTCTCGCAGAACGTCCGTCGCGCGAAGCCAGCCTTGCCGGGTGACCCGGCCCGTCGTCGCCAGTGCGGTCTGGAATATTTGGCTCGCCCGCTTCCCTGACGCTATTCCAGCAGCTTACGATGCACCAGCGACGTTTCGGCGCGCCGTCGACCGGGCAGCGTCGGCAGCACTGCCGGATCGCGCTTTGTTGAGCGCGGCCGAGCGCACCCTTGTCGCTGAGTTTCTCGCTGCGACGGCGAGCGATATTTTGCAACCTGCGGCATCGCAAAGCCTGTTCGCTGCCGTCCTGTCGGCGAGCGGCGGGTTGCTCGGGCTCGGTGCCTATATCGCGCCGCTCACGCTCGGCGCACCGGCTGTCTTGATCGGCGCTGCACTCGCGCTCTACGGGTTGGCCGAGGCAGGCATCCGGCGCGCCGGAGACGCGGGCGCTGAAGTCGTTGCCACCCGTTTACGCGAGATCATCCGACATGTCCGATAGCCACCGCCGCCTCCCCCCCGGTCGCCTCGTGCTGGCCACGCACAACCCCGGCAAGCTGCGCGAGATCGGCGCGCTGCTCACGCCGTTCGGCATGGACGTCGTCGCGGCGGGCGACCTCGGCCTGCCCGAGCCCGAGGAGACCGGCGACACCTTCCGCGCCAATGCCGAGCTGAAGGCGCTGGCCGCCGCCACCGCCTCGGGCCTGCCCGCGCTCGCCGACGATTCGGGGCTGTGCGTCGATGCGCTGCACGGTGCGCCGGGAATTTTCTCGGCACGCTGGGCGGGGCCGGGCAAGGATTTCGGTCACGCCATGGCGCGCGTCCACCGCGCGCTGGCGTTCGGCTCGCCCGACACCGCCTATTTCGTCTGCGCGCTGGCGCTGGCGTGGCCCGACGGCGAGGTGCGGACCTTCGAGGGACGCTGCGACGGGCGATTGGTCTGGCCGCCGCGTGGCGACCGGGGGTTCGGCTATGACGCGATGTTCGTCCACGGCGAGATGGAGCAGACCTTCGGCGAGATCGACCCGGCGCTCAAGCACAGCCTCAGCCACCGCGCGCACGCGTTCGAGCAGCTGGTCGCGGCGTGCTTCTGACGGCATCGGACGACCCGCTCGCGCTGTACGTCCACTGGCCATTCTGCGTCATCAAATGCCCGTATTGCGACTTCAACAGCCACGTCCGCGCGCGCATCGACGAGCGCGGCTGGCGCGACGCGCTGCTTGCCGACCTTGCCGCCGAGGCGCGCGTCACGGGGCCTCGGCGCGTCCACAGCATCTTCTTCGGTGGCGGCACCCCGTCGCTGATGACGCCTGCGACGACGGGCGCGGTGATCGACGCGGCGGCGCGGCTGTGGTCGCTCGATGCGACTTGTGAGATCACGCTCGAGGCCAATCCGTCGAGCGTCGAGGCGGCGCGCTTCGCCGGGTTCGCCGCCGCCGGGGTCAACCGCGTCAGCCTCGGCCTGCAGGCGCTCGACGATAGCGCGCTCAAGCAGCTTGGTCGCCCGCATGACCTCGCGCAGGGTCTCGCCGCGCTCGACATCGCGCAGGCGCACTTCCCGCGTGTCTCGTTCGACCTGATCTACGACCGGCCCGGTCATACGGTCGCGGCGTGGCAGCCCGAACTGGCGCGCGCGCTGGCGTTCGGCACCGAGCATCTGTCGCTCTACCAGCTGACCATCGAGGCGGGGACGCGCTTTGCCGTCGAACACGCGGCGGGTCGGCTGCGGACTCCCGATGCCGAGACTTCGGCCGACCTGTTCGACCTTACCCAAGCCATGACCGAAGCTGCCGGATGCCCGGCCTACGAGACCTCGAACCACGCGCGGCCCGGTGCCGAAAGCCGCCACAACCTGAGCTATTGGACCTACGGCGATTACGTCGGCGTAGGCCCGGGCGCGCATGGTCGCCGGGCTGGCGTCGCCAAGGTGCGCCACAGAAAGCCCGAGAACTGGCTGGCGGCCGTGGCGTGCGGCGACGGGATCGTCGAGACGACCGCCCTGCCCTCGGCAACGCGCGCCAGCGAGGCGTTGATGATGGGACTCCGGCTGACGGCGGGAATCGACCGCGTCGCGTTCGCGCGGCGAACGGGGGTGACGCTCGCCGACGCAGTCGACCGCGCGGCGCTGGCACGACTGCTCGCGCTCGGGCTCGCGGAGGACGACGCGCGCGGCCTGCGCCTGACGCGTGCCGGACGCCCTTTGGTCAACGCGGTGTTGGGCGACTTGCTACCCTAGCCAACGTTGCCGAACGGCTGGATCTTCTTCGCCAGCGTCCGCGCGCCGTCCGCGTCGCCCTTGTCGAGCAGCGCCAGCACCGCCGCCGCGCCCTTGCGGTTCTGCGTGTCATAGGCATCGCGGACCGGCAGCGCGACCGCGCCGCGCAGCAGCGTCGCCGCCTTGGGACCGTTGTCGGCATCGAGGTCGAGCAGCGTGAAGGCGTAGGTCACCGGATGGATGATGTTCTTCGGCTCGCGCGCCAGCGCGGTGGCGAAATAGCGTTCGCTCGCCGAACGGCTGGCCCCCAGCACCGAACCCGCAAGAAATCCGCCGAGTGTCGCGATCGCACCGCCGTGCCAGCCGCCGAGCGCGGCGTTGGCGAGCGCGTTGGTCGGATCGCGCGCCAGCACCGCCTCCATCGCCTTGCGCGTCGCTTTCGCTTCGCCGGGCGAACGGTCGAGCTTGGCGCGGTAGCCGAGCGCGATCGCGCGCTGAATCGCCGCCTCGCTGTTGTTCGGGGCCTTGGCCAGCGCCGCCTCGAAATCGCGCTGCGCCGCGTCGATGGCGGCCTTAGCCTGCGCCTTGTCGGTGAGCTGATAGCCCGCGACGGTCAGCGTCGCGCGGCCCGCGAGGATCAGCGACGCGGGCGTCCCTTCAGCGCGTCCTTCGCGCATCGCCTCCGCCCAGCGGCCGTCATGAAAGCTCGCCGCCGCATCGGCAAAGGCGGGTGTGGCCGTCGCCAGCAGCAAGGCAACCGAAATCGAACGAAACATCACTCACTCTCCAAATTTTCTTCAGGCGGCCAGTGCCTCGGCGATCAGCCGCCGCGTGCCGCTCTGGCCGTAGAGCGCGATGAACGAACCCATGCGCGGCCCCTGGCTGGTCCCGAGCAACGTTTCGTACAACGCCCTGAACCAGTCGCGCAGCGGCTCGAAGCCGTGGCGCTTGCCGGTTTCATAGACCTCGAACTGGAACGCCTCGGCGCCCGCCTCGGGTCCGAGTGCGACCAACCGTTCGTCGAGATCGGCGAGCGCGGCGGCCTCCCGCGCGTCGGGCGCACGACGTGCGAGGCCCGGCAGGACGAAGTCGCGGGCGTAGGCGATCGCGTAATGCACGAGCGCATCGATCTCCGGGTGCGTTGCGGCGCTGGTGCCGGGCACATAGCGCGATACGAAGCCCCACAGCACCGCCGGGTCGTCGGTTCCCGCCACCGTGACGAGGTTGAGCAGCAGTCCGAAGCTCAGTGGCAGGTCGCCCGGCGGCGGCGCGCCGTGGTGGACGTGAAACACCGGATTGCCGAGCCGCTGCTCGACCGGCTGGGCTGCATAGCTCGCGAGGAAGCTGTGATACTCCTCGACCGCCTTGGGGATGACGTCGAAGTGCAGGCGCTTCGCCTTGCGCGGGTTCTGATACATGTAGAGCGCGAGGCTGTCGGGGGCGGCATAAGTCAGCCACTCGGCGATGGTCAGGCCGTTGCCCTTCGACTTGGAAATCTTCGCCCCCGCCGCATCGAGGAACAGCTCGTAGTTGAACCCCTCGGGCGGGCGCGCGCCCAGCACGCGCGTCACCGCACCCGACAGCGTCACCGAGTCGATCAAGTCCTTGCCCGCCATTTCATAGTCGACGCCGAGCGCCACCCAGCGCATCGCCCAGTCGACCTTCCATTGCAGCTTAGCATGGCCGCCAGTGACGGGCACCGTCAGCGTCTCGCCCGTCGCGGGGTCGGCGAACGAGATCGTCCCCGCCGCGCCGTCGCGCGCCGTCAGCGGCACCTGCAGCACCTCGCCCGTCACCGGATGCAAGGGCAGGAACGGCGAATAGGTCGCGCGGCGGTCGGGGCCGAGGGTGGGGAGGATGACCGCCGTCACCGCGTCGTAATGGTCGAGCACCTTGCGCAGCGTCGCGTCGAAGCGCCCCGACGCATAACAATCGGTCGACGACAGGAATTCATAGTCGAAGCCGAAGCGGTCGAGAAACGCCCGCAGCCGCGCATTGTTATGCGCGCCATAGCTGGGGTGGGTCCCGAACGGGTCGGGGACGCGCGTCAGCGGCTGGCCCAGATGCGCGCGCAGCATGTCCTGCTGCGGCATCTCGGGCGGCACCTTGCGGAAGCCGTCCATGTCGTCGCTAAAGGCGATCAGGCGCGTCGGCACGCCCGGCGCGATCAGCTCGAAGGCGCGGCGCACCATCGTCGTCCGCGCGACCTCGCCGAAAGTGCCGATGTGCGGCAGGCCCGAGGGGCCATAGCCGGTCTCGAAGACGACGCCTTCCGCCGGAAAGCCGTTCGGATAGCGCGCAACGAGTTTCCGCGCCTCCTCGAACGGCCAGGCCTTGGAAACGCGCGCGGCGTCGCGGAGTGCGGTGTCGTCGGTCATGCGGTGCGCTGTGTCGGGGAAACCGTGGAGGGAGGCAAGGGCGTGCCGGCTTTCGAAACCTCGGAGTTTGCGCTCGCGTGCTGTCGGATGCCTGAGTGCGGGTAAAGTCCCACGCCTACCCCTCCCAATCCGGTAGGGGTTAGGGGGTGGGACATGACCGGGGCGAAGGCTTTGAGCCGTCCATCCCCCGTGACAAACCTGTCGCCGTTCCGTACCTGTTCCTCGTGACCCTCGTTCTCGCCTACCCCGCACTCGTCGCCAACCACGGCGGGGTGTGGATCGCCGAGGCCGACGGGTCGGTCGAGCAGGCCGCGCCGCGCACCGCGATCTGTCGCGCCGCCGATACGCCAATGCTGCTGCTCGGCGCGGTGGTGACGGCGTCGCGGCTGGGGCTGCCCGAGATTTCGGGGCTCGACCTGCTCGAGCTGTTCGCCTTCGTTCATCCGGCGCGCTTCGCGGTGCCGACGGCGGCGGGACTGGCGTTGGCGCTCGGGCTCCCGCCGCTCGGGTCGCGCGGGGCCGAGGCGCAGTTCCTGCAGCGTGCTGCCGCGACGCTGCTTGCGACGCTCGAAGACCCGGCGTGGCGCGAACGCCACGGCGCGTGGGGCATCGCGCAGTCGCTCGCCCGCCTGCGCTGGGGCTGGTCGGGCGAGGTCGGCAAGCGGCTGAAACAGCCCGCCAAGCCCGAACGCCTGTTGTTCACGTCGCTGCCCAAATGGGAGGACGCTGCCCCGCGCCCCGCCCCCAAGCCGATCGCCGTTCCCGACGGGCAGGTCGATGCGACGCTCGACAGGCTGCTCGGCATCGGGGCCGAGCGCCGCGACGGCCAGCGCGCCTATGCCCGTGCTGCCGCGCACGCCTTCCGCCCGCGCAGCATGGCGACCGCGCCCAATGTCGCGCTGGCCGAAGCGGGCACGGGTATCGGCAAGACGCTCGGCTATCTCGCCCCCGCTGCGCACTGGGCCGAAGCGGCGGGCGGTGCGGTGTGGCTGTCGACCTATACCAAGGCGCTGCAGCGCCAGCTCGATCACGAAACCGCGCGCGTCTATCCCGACCCGGCGGTCAAGCGCACGCGTGTTGTCGTCCGCAAGGGGCGCGAGAATTATCTCTGCCTGCTCAATCTTGAAGACGCGATGCAGGGCGGCTTTGCGGGTCGCGCCGGGGTGTTTGCGCAGCTTGCGGCGCGCTGGGCCGAATACAGCCGCGACGGCGACATGGTCGGCGGCGACCTGCCGGGGTGGCTGGCGACGCTGTTCGGGCGCGGCTCGTTCACGGGCCTGACCGACCGGCGCGGCGAGTGTATCTACGCGGGCTGCCCGCACTACCGGACGTGCTTCATCGAGCGCAGCACGCGTGCGTCGGCGCAGGCCGACCTCGTCATCGCCAACCACGCGCTGGTGATGGTCAACGCGGTGCGCGGGCGCGCCGAGGCGGCTGCCATGACGCGCATCGTCTTCGACGAGGGGCATCATCTGTTCGACGCCGCCGATTCGACCTTCGCGCTGCACCTGTCGGCGCGCGAGGCGGTCGAGCTGCGGAGCTGGATTCTGGGGCCGGACAAGGCGCTCGGGCGTGGACGTCGTCGCGGCCTCGCGGCGCGATTGTCGGACCTTGTCGCCTACGACGATGCGGGCGCGCTGGCGCTGGAGGTCGCGGCGAAGGCGGCGCGTGCTTTGCCTGCCGACGGGTGGGGGGCGCGGCTGACCGGCGGCGAGCCTTATGGCGCGGTCGAAACGCTGCTCGCGGCCGTGCGCGCGCAGGTCCACGCGCGCGCCACGGGGACCGACACCGGCTATTCGCTCGAGAGCGCGG
>CAXTSL010000068.1:0-7373 GCA_964246975.1 uncultured Sphingomonadaceae bacterium | reverse complement strand
GTCCTGCCCGCCGTCATCGACGCGAGCATCGGCGCGGCGGCGGCGTTCGAGGCGTTGCGCGCGCCGCTGCTGGCGCTGGAGGCGCGGCTGGCGGCAGTGCTCGACGACGCCCCCGACTGGCTCGACGGCGCGGGGCGCGCCCGCCTCGACGGGGCGATGAACGGCCTGCGGCTGCGGACGCAACTGCTCGGCAGCTGGGGCGGTTTGCTGGCGCGCCTCGGCGGCCCCGCCGACCCCGATTTCATCGACTGGTTCGCCGTCGACCGCGTCGAGGGGCGCGAATACGACGTCGGCATCCACCGCCACTGGCTCGACCCGACGCGACCCTTCGCCAAGGCGGTGCTCGAACCCGCGCACGGCGTGCTGGTGACCTCGGCGACGCTCAGGTCGCGTGCGCCCGGAGTCGAGGCCAATGACCCCGATCGAAGCTGGCGCGACTCAGAGATGCGGACCGGCGCGACGCACCTCGCGCTGCCGCCGCAACGCTTCGCGGTCGACAGCCCATTCGACTATGCGGGCAATTCGCAGGTGCTGATCGTCACCGACGTGCGGCGCGGCGACCTGCCCGCGCTCGCCGTCGCCTACCGGCGGCTGATCGAAGCGGCGGGCGGCGGCACGCTCGGGCTGTTCACCGCCATCGCGCGGTCGAAGGCGGTGCACGCCCGCATTGCCGAACCGCTCAGCCGCGCCGGGCTGCCGCTCTATGCCCAGCACGTCGACCCCATCGACACCGGCACGCTCGTCGACATTTTCCGCGCCGATGCCAAGGCGTCGCTGCTCGGCACCGACGCGCTCCGCGACGGCGTCGACGTGCCCGGCGCGTCGCTGCGGCTGGTCGTCATGGAGGGCGTGCCGTGGCCGCGCCCGACGGTGCTCCACGCGGCGCGCCGCGCGGCGTTCGGCGGTGCGGCGTACGACGATCTCGTCACGAGCGGGCGGCTGGCGCAGGCCTTCGGGCGGCTGATCCGCCGCGCCGACGACCGGGGCACCTTCGTCCTGATCGGCCCCGCCGTGCCGTCGCGGCTGCTGTGCGCCTTTCCGCCGGGAACGCCGGTCCGCCGCGTGTCGCTCGACGAGGCGGTGGCGGCGGTGGCGGCGCCGCATGTTCCTCCCTCTCTTCAGGGGGAGGTGGCGGCGCAGCCGACGGAGGGGGCGGTCGACGCGAAGGCCCCCTCCGTCACCTTCGGTGCCACCTCCCCCTGAAGAGGGGGCGGAGCAGGAAAGCCGCTTGCAATCGCCCGCCGCCCCGCCAAGGTGCGCGCGGGGACGTGAAAAGGCGGGGGACACCGCGACCGTGAAGACTTTGACACTGCTGCGCCACGCCAAATCGTCGTGGGACGACACCGTCGAGCGCGATTTCGACCGCCCGGTCAACGGGCGGGGGCGGCGCGCCGCCGCGCGCATCGGGCGCTGGATCAAGGACGAGGGGCTGGCCTTCGACCACGTCGCCGCGTCGCCTGCGGTGCGTGTCCGACAGACGCTGGAGGGCGTCGAGGACGGCTATGGCGAGGCGCTCAAGCCGTTGTGGGACACGCGCATCTATCTGTCGTCGGCGGCGACGCTGCTGCTGCTCGTCCAGCAGTTCAGCGATGCGCGCGACGACGCGCTGCTCGTTGGCCACAACCCCGGCTGCGAGGATCTGCTGATGATGCTCGTGCCGCCCGGCGGCGACTTGCGCGGCGAGGCCGAGATCAAATATCCGACCGCGACGCTGGCGCGCATCGAGATGGATATCGACCGCTGGGCGCAGGCCGAGGAGAACCTCGGGCGGCTGGTGAAGTTCATCCGCCCGCGCGATCTCGACCCGACGCTGGGACCCGACGATTGATGTGCGCCACGTTTACGTCATCCCGGCGAACGCCGGCATGACGGCAGAAGTAAGGAAGACCGTCATGTTCTTGGCACTCGCCGCCGCCACGCTCGCCGCCGCTACCCCGACCGCGCAGGCCTCGCCGGGTGTCACCGCCCCGACCGAGCGCGTGCCGACCGACATCCGCCGCCTGACCATCCTCGTCCGCGACCTCGATAATTCGCTCAAGCTCTACCGCGACGTGCTGGGCCTCAAGGTCAATTACGACCAGCGGCTGACAGTCAGCAGCGTCGCGCTGCCCGCCGGGGTGCCGGGGAACAAAGTGCGGCTGGTGCTGCTCAACGGCAACGACCCGTTCGTCGGCTGGATCGGACTGATGCAGTATTTCGACCCCCCACTCGACCTGCCGCCGCCGCCGAAGCGGCTGATCGCGGGCGGGCACGTGCTGGTCACCAACACCGACGATGCGGTCAGGCGCTGCGCGCTGGCGAAGGCGGTGCCGGGCGTGGTGTTCACCTCCGACCCGCACGAACAGGTCTATCCGGGGCGCGCGGGCGGGCCGCCGATCCGCGTCGTCGGGTGCAATTTCTTCGACCCCGACGGCACGGCGATCGAGCTGAACCAGATCCGGAATTAGCGTCGCACCCCGCGCTGCGGCATCCCGCGAGCGGAATGGGGAGGACGTCGTCCCTGCCCTTGCCAATCCCCATATCATGCGCGTAGGGGCCGCCGCGCCCGTCCACCCTGACGGCGGCCCGGAGACACGAATGCAGGTCGTCATCGTGGAATCGCCCGCCAAGGCGAAGACCATCGAAAAATATCTCGGCCCCGGCTTCACCGTGCTGGCGAGCTATGGCCATATCCGCGACCTGCCGCCGAGAGACGGTTCGGTCGATCCGCAAGACGGCTTCGCGATGCAGTGGGAGCTGTACGGCGACAAGGCGCGGCAGCTCAAAGCCATCGCCGACGCGGCGAAGGGGGCCGACGGCATCATCCTCGCCACCGACCCCGACCGCGAGGGCGAGGCGATCAGCTGGCATCTGCTCGAATGGCTCAAAGGCAAAAAGGCGGTGCCCAAGGGCGGCGTCAAGCGCGTCACCTTCAACGCGATCACCAAATCCGCCGTGCTGAATGCGATGGCGTCCCCGCGCGACCTCGATGACCATCTCATCGACGCCTACAAGGCACGGCGCGCGCTCGACTATCTCGTCGGCTTCACGCTGTCGCCGGTGCTGTGGCGCAAGCTGCCGGGGGCCAAGTCTGCCGGGCGCGTCCAGTCGGTGGCGCTGCGGCTGGTGGTCGACCGTGAGCGCGAGATCGAGGCATTCCGCGCGCGCGAATACTGGACCGTCGAAGCGGCGCTCAATGCCGCGTCGGGCAGCGCCTTCACCGCGCGGTTGTCGTACTTCGAGGGCAAGAAGCTCGACAAGTTCGACCTCGCGGGCGAGCAGGACGCGCACCGCGCCAAGGCAGCGGTCGAGGCGGCGGCCTTCACTGTCTCGGCGGTCGAGACCAAGCCGGTGACGCGCAATCCCTATCCGCCGTTCACCACCTCGACCCTCCAGCAGGAGGCATCGCGGAAGCTCGGCTTTACCGCCAGCCACACGATGCGGGTGGCGCAGGGCCTCTACGAGGACGGCTCGATCACCTATATGCGGACCGACGGCGTCCAGATCGGGGCCGAGTCGATCGCCGTGATCCGCGACGTCATCGCGAAGGAATTTGGCAAGGACGCGCTCCCCGACAAGGCGCGCCACTACGCCACCAAGGCCAAGAACGCGCAGGAAGCGCACGAGGCGATCCGCCCGACCGAACCGTCGAAACGTCACGCCGGCAGCGCCGACGCCGCCAAGCTCTACGACCTGATCTGGAAGCGCACCGTCGCCAGCCAGATGGCGAGCGCGCGGCTCGAACGCACGTCGGTCGACCTGCTCAGCGCCGATGGTCGGACGGGTCTGCGCGCCACCGGCCAGGTCGTGCTCTTCGAGGGCTTCATGGCGGTCTATAACGAAACCCGCGACGAGGTTGTTGCTGATGACGACGACGACGGCAATCGCCTGCCGCGCCTGACGCAGGGCGAGCAGCCGCAGGTCGTGTCGGTCGCCGCCGACCAGCACTTCACCGAGCCGCCGCCGCGCTTCTCCGAGGCGACCTTGGTCAAGAAGCTCGAGGAACTCGGCATCGGCCGCCCGTCGACCTATGCCTCGATCCTCCAGACGCTACGCGACCGGCTGTATGTCCGGATGGAGAAGAACCGCTTCTTCGCCGAGGAGAAGGGGCGTCTGGTGACCGCCTTCCTCGAACGCTTCTTCGAGAAATACGTCGGCTACGACTTCACCGCCGAACTGGAAAACGAGCTCGACGAGGTGTCGGCGGGCAATCTCGGCTATCTCAAGGTGCTCGGCGACTTCTGGGGCGACTTCGAGGCGGCGACCAAGGACATCCTCGAGATGCGCCCGTCCGACGTGACGGTGGCGCTCGATGAATTTCTGGCTCCCCTGTTGTTCCCGCCGCGCGAGGATGGCGGCGATCCGCGCCTGTGCCCGACCTGTGGGACGGGCCGCCTCAGCCTCAAGACGGGCAAGTTCGGGGCGTTCGTCGCGTGCTCTAACTACCCCGAGTGCCGCTACACGCGCCAGTTCGCGGGCGAGGGCGGCGAGGCGGCGGCGGGGGGCGGCGCGCCGGTGCTGCTCGGCGAGGATGCCGACGGCGTGCCGGTCTCGCTGCGCTCGGGTCGTTTCGGGGCCTATGTCCAGCTTGGCGAAGACGGGGCCAGGGATGCCCCCAAGCCGCCGCGCGCGTCGATTCCCAAGGATGCAAGCGTCGCCGGACCCAACGATCTCGACATGGCGCTTAAGCTGCTCGCGCTGCCGCGCGACGTCGGCCTCCATCCCGAGACTGGCGAGCCGATCACCGCGAGCATCGGGCGCTATGGCCCTTATCTCGCGCACAACGGCAAGTACGCGCGGCTGGCTTCGACGGCGGAAGTGTTCGAGACGGGTATGAACTCGGCCGTCGTCAAGCTCGCCGAGGCGCTGGCGGCGGGTCCGCGCGCGCGCAATACCCCCGCACCCCTGCGCGAGGTCGGCGTCCACCCGGTCAGCGGCGCGCCGATCCGCCTGATCGCCGGGCGTTTCGGCCAGTATCTGGCGGACGGCACGACCAACGCGACGGTGCCCAAGGGCGAGGACGGCATGACGCTGAGCCTCGATGCAGCCGTCGCGCTGCTCGACGCGCGCGCCGCGATGGCTCCCGCGAAGGGCAAGAAGAAGGCTCCGGCAAAGAAGGCGGTGGCGAAGAAGCCTGCCGCAACGAAGGTTGCGGCCAAGAAGGCAGCTTCGAAGAAGCCTGCCGCGAAGAAGCCTTCGGCAAAGCGGGCGGCGAGCTGATTTGGAGACGCGGGGGACTGAAGTTGCCGACCGCCCGCAATAGCGTCACAACGCGTGCCGACAGTCTTCGTACCCGTTCGCGCAGGCCGTGCGTTGGCGGGGGGCAATCCAAGCAGGAGAACGAACATGAGCATTTTCGGCAAGATCTGGGACAAGATTTCGGGCCATAGCGCCGCCAAGGCCGCGCCCGCCCCCGCCGCCGCCGCTGCGGCCCCCGTCGCACATGCCGCCGCGCCCGCCGCCGCACCGCAGGTCGATGTCGAGGCGGTGCTGTCGATCATGGCACAATCCGACGCCAACCACGGCGGCAACTACCAGTCGTCGATCGTCGACCTGCTCAAGCTCCTCGGCCTCGATTCGAGCCTGACGGCGCGCAAGGAACTTGCCGAGGAACTCGGCGTCCATGCCGGCGAAGCGGGCACGGCCGAGCAGAATATCGCGCTGCACAAGGCAGTTGTCGCACAGATGGAAGCGCATGGCGGGCGCGTCCCGGCGAGCATGCGCGACTGACCGGGGTTGCGGGGGGCGGCAAACGCAGCGCATGACGCAGGCGTGCCGCGCCGCCCCCCCGCTCCTCCCCCCGGCCTGCCGACGCGTGAGGCGGTGCTGGCGTTCGTCGCCGCATCGCCCGTCGCGGTCGGCAAGCGCGAGATCGCCAAGGCGTTCGGGCTTCACGCGCAGGACAAGATCGCGCTGAAGGCGTTGCTCCGCGACATGGCCGACGACGGCGCGCTCGACACCGGGCCAGGGCGCAGTGTCCACACGGGCGGCGGGCTGCCGCGCGTTACGGTACTCCGCATCATCGAGGCGGGCGACGGGTGGCCGGTCGCGGTCCCCGACGGCTGGGACAAGGGCACGCCCCCGCCGCGCGTGCGTGTCGTCGAAGGCCGCCATCGCAGCGCGCTGGGCGTCAACGACCGCGTGCTGGCGCGGATCGAGGAAGCGGGCGACGGTTACCGCGCATTCCCGATGAAAACCTTGGCGAAGACTGAGGAGTTCGTCCTCGGCATCCTGCGCAAGGAAGCGCTGGGCTTCCGCCTCGTCCCCGTAGACAAGAAGGCGCGGATCGATTTCGCAGTGCTCGACCGCGGCGACGCCGAGCCCGGCGACCTGGTGCTCGCCGAGCCGTCGGGCCGCCCGCCGCGCCAGCACGCACGCGTCGTCGAGGTGCTTGGCGACCCTTTCGCGCCGCGCAGCTTCTCGCTGATCGCCATCCACGCCAAGGGCATTCCCCACGCCTTCAACGCCGACACGCTGCGCGAGGCCGACGCGGCGGCGGGCCTCGACTTGGGCGACCGCGAGGACCTGCGGCACCTGCCCATCCTGACCATCGACCCCGCCGACGCGCGCGATCACGACGATGCGGTTTGGGCCGCCCCCGCCGACGATGCGGCCAACCCCGGCGGCTGGCAGGCCATCGTCGCCATCGCCGACGTGTCGTTCTACGTCCGCGAAGGCACCGCGCTCGACCGCTCGGCGCGCGAGCGCGGCAACTCGGTTTATTTCCCCGACCGCGTCGTGCCGATGCTGCCCGAGGTGCTCAGCGCCGATGCGTGTTCGCTCGTCGAGGGGGCCGACCGCGCCGTGCTGGCGTGCCACCTGACGCTGTCGGCGGCGGGCAAGATCGCCAAGTTTCGGTTTACGCGCGCGGTGATCCGTTGCGTGGCGAACGTGTCGTACGAGGACGCGCAGGCGGCGATGGACGCCTCACCCTCCCCTCCAGGGGAGGGTCGAAGAGACGCCGAAGGCGGCCCCGGGGTGGGGCCTTCCCCCGCGACGGACCCCGGAGCCGACCCCACCCCCGGGCCGCCTTCGGCGTCGCTCGGCCCTCCCCTGGCCGAAGGCCGCCCGAAGGGCAACGGGAGGGCGGAAGAGCTTCGCCGCCTCTGGTCCGCTTGGGCGGCCCTTTCCCGCGCCCGCGACGCACGCGACCCGCTCGACCTCGACCTCCCCGAGCGCCGCGTCCGCCTCGACGACGCCGGGCGCATCGCCGCTATCGAGGTGCGCGAACGCCTCGACGCGCACCGTGTCATCGAGGACTTCATGATCGCCGCCAACGTCGCCGCCGCGCTGGCGCTTGAGGCCAGGCGCACCGCGTGCATGTACCGCGTCCACGAGGCACCGGGGCGCGAGAAGCTGGTGGCGCTCAAGGACTATCTCGAAACCTATGGCAT
>CAXTSL010000067.1:0-18489 GCA_964246975.1 uncultured Sphingomonadaceae bacterium | reverse complement strand
GGTCGGTGCGGATCGACCTGCCGCGCTTCACGCTGGTCGGCGCGACGACGCGGCAGGGCCTGCTGACGACGCCGCTGCGCGACCGTTTCGGCATCCCGCTGCGGCTGATCTTCTATACCGTCGCCGAGCTCGAGCAGGTTGTGCGCCGCGCCGGCGGGCTGCTCGGCCTCGACCTCGGCGACGACGGCGCGCGCGAGATCGCCGCGCGGGCGCGGGGCACGCCGCGCATCGCCGGGCGGCTGCTGCGCCGGGTCCGCGACTTCGCCGCCGTCGCGGGCGACGGGCATATCGATGCGCGCATCGCCGACGCGGCGCTCAACCGCCTCGAGGTCGACGGCCTCGGCCTCGACGCCATGGACCGGCGCTACCTGATGATGATCGCCGACATCTATCGCGGCGGCCCGGTCGGGGTCGAGACGCTCGCGGCGGGGCTGAGCGAGGCGCGCGACACGATCGAGGAGGTCGTCGAGCCCTATCTCATCCAGTCGGGCCTCGTCGCACGCACCGCGCGCGGGCGCATGCTCAACCCCGCCGCGTGGAAGCACCTCGGCGTCGTGCCGCCGGCGCATCTGACGCAGCTGCCGCTCCTCGACGACATCGACTGAGCCTCAGTCGTCGAACGCCGCGACAGTCTCGCGCGTGCCGAGCATGAAGGCATCGGCGACGAGGCGGAACGGCGTGAGGTCGACGTCGCTCGTGCCGCGCCGCCGCAGATCGGCGAAGTGCGCATAGACCCCGGCGTATTCGGTGGCGTCGCCGACCGGCTGCGCGACGCCGTCGAAGCTCATTTGCGCCGCGCCGTGCGTCAGCTGCAGCAGCCCGCCGTCGGTGTCGATGTCGATATCCCAGCGCTGCGGCCCGCGCTGGTCGAAGTCGAAATTCGCCTCGACCGGCACGCCGTCGTGGTCGAGGGTCAGCATCGCGGCGATCGGCGCGGCCCGGTTCGCCGGGAACTTCAGCACCGCCGTGCGCAGCAGCAACGGTGCGGGAAGCAGCGCGGTGACGATCGACAGCGCGTTGATGCCGGGGTCGAAGACGCCGATGCCGGGCTCCCAGATCCACGCCTGCCCCGGATGCCAGACGCGCACGTCCTCCTGCCAGCGCACCGCGACGCGGCGCACCGTCCGGCCCGCCAGCCACGTCCGCGCGGGGGCGACGGCGGCGGCGTGGCGCGAGTGCCAGCTGGCGCACAGCAGGCGACCCGCCGTCCGCGCTGCCGCCATCAGCGCCTCGGCCTCGCCGAGCGTTGCGGCGGGGGGCTTCTCGATCAGCACGTCGAGCCCCGCCGCCAGCGCGTCGCGGACCAGTGCGAGACGCCCGACCGGCGGCGTACAGATGCCGATCGCGGCGACCTGCGGGACGGCGGCAACCATCTCGGCGACGGTCCTGAAATTGGGCACGCCGGCGAGGCCGCCGCCGCGCGTCACCGTCGCGACGAGGTCGAAGTCGGCGCTCGCGGCGATCGTCGGGACATGCTGGTCGCGGGCGATCTTGCCGATCCCGGCGAGCGCGATGGGGGTGGTCATGGCAACTCCGGGGCTTGCGGTCTTCGTGCCCGGTAACGATTGGTGCGGCCAAGAAGACTCGAACTTCCACGGCCTTTCGGCCACAACGACCTCAACGTTGCGCGTCTACCAGTTCCGCCATGGCCGCACGACCAAGTGTCCGGGGCACCGCCCCGTCCGGTAGGAGCGGGGGGTTAGCAGAGCGACCCCCGGCCCGCAAGCCGTTCAGGCGAACGCCGCGAGATTGACCGGCCCGCCGCTGGTCAGTCGGACGCGCCGCCCGACGACGGGGGCGTCGATCAGCGCGTCGAGGTGCCCGTGCATCTGGGCAAGGCTGCGCGTCCCGTCGTCGAGGCGTGCGTAGAGGATCGCGAACGCCGGGCGACCCTTGTCGTGAATCACCGTGTAGGCCTCGACGACCCCCTCGCCATCGGGGGTCTCGGTGAACGGCGGCGCGGGAAGGGTGTCGATCCCGGCCTGGTACGTCGCGGGGTCGGCGCGGCTCCAGCCCGGCGCGGGCCGCGTCGAATAGACGCCGAAGCTGTGCTTGCTCAGATAGCCGCCGTTGGCGAAGACGAGGCCGGTGCTCCCCGGCGCGGCACGGCAGCGCGCCACCATCTCGGCGATGCCGTGCGTCGAATAATTATTCCCCGGCCCACCGAAATACGGCAGCCCGCCGGTCAGCGTCAGGCCGCGCGGGTCGTCGTGCGCGAGGCCGATCATGTCGGCGGCGATCTCCACCGCGACGGGGAAGCAGCTGTAGAGTTCGATGTGGTCGAGGGTCGCGGGGGTCACCCCCGCCTCGGCGAGCGCGTGGGCGGCACCGACGCGGACTGCGGGGGACGAATGATAGTCGACGCGGTTCGAGACGAGGATGTGCTCGTGGGTATCGGCGCTGCCGTGGAGATACACGCGCTTGCTCTCGGGCACCCCTGCGGCATCGGCGGCGGCGGTCGACATCAGCAGCAGCGCAGCGGCCTGGTCGACGAACATGTTCGAGTTCAGATACTTGGTGTACGGATAGCCGATGTAGCGGTTGGCGTCGGTCGGCGCGATGAGGTCGTCGGCGGTGCGCGCGACCGGCAGCGTCGCATAGGGGTTCGCCGCCGCGACCGCCGTGAAGCGCGCCATCAGGTCGCCGATGCGGCGGCGGTGCGTCACCGGTTCGTCGCCATAGTGCGCGGCAAGCGCATTTTCGAACAGCGGATAGACGTTGACCGGCATCGCGACGCCGTGGGCGATCTCGTGGCGTGAGACGAGGCGCGTTTCCTTGCCCAAAGTCTCGGGCTCCCCGCCGGGGTCGTCGGACCAGTCGAGGATCACGCCCGCCTTCTGCGCGCGCGCCTGCGTCCCCAGCGCCTCGCAGCCCGCGATCAGCGCGACATGCGCCGCGCCCGCCCGGATGCGTTCCGCGAACATGTTGACGAACAGCTGCGGCGTATTGCCCCCGACGGGGCCGTAGATTTGCGTCGCCGGCGACTGGCCGAGGCGATTGGCGAGCGATTTCGGCAGGTTGGTGTACGCGCCGAACGGTGCCCGGAAGGCGGGCGACGAATCGGCGAACAGCCGGACGACGGCGAGCGTGTCGATCTCGATCCCCGTGCCCCCGCTATCGGCCAGCGCCGCCGCCCCGACGCGCGTCAGCAGGTCGAGCGGCGACAGCGCGGCGCGCGGATCGGGCTCGCGCCCGGTGTATTGCGCGACGCCGACAAGGACAGGGGTGGTGGGGAGGGGGATGCCGCTGGTCAATCGAGCCTCGTCTGGTATACATTGTGTATCTGGAGTGATAGGATGCGGTCATGCAATCGACAACTGCCCGCGCCGTCAACCTCCGCATGCGTGACGAGGTGCGAACCGTCATCGACCGCGCCGCGCGCCTGCAGGGGCGTTCGCGATCGGACTTCATGATCGACGCGGCCCGCCGCGCCGCCGAGGAAGCCTTGCTCGACCAGACGGTCTTCGTTCTCGAGCCCGAGGCGTACGCGAAATTCGTCGCAATACTCGATGCGCCGCCTGCGCCTAGTGAGGCGCTGCGCCGCCTGATGCAAACTCCCTCGCCGTGGGACGATTGAGCATCGGGGCTCCGGTCCCCCTTACTGCCGATCACCGCCTCGCCGACTTCGACAGCGGGCGTGCGACGCTCGACGAGTGGCTGACACGCCGGGCGCTGAAAAATCAGGACAGCGGCGCGACCCGTAGTTTCGTCGCAACCTTGGGCGAGCGCGTTGTTGGCTACTACGCGCTCGCGGCGGGTTCGATGGAGGGTAGCGCCGCCACGGGGCGTCTGCGGCGGAACATGCCCGAATCGATCCCGGTCGTCGTTCTCGCGCGTCTCGCGGTCGACCGGATCGCCCAAGGCCAAGGCATCGGTCGTGCCTTGTTCCGCGATGCGGCGCGACGCACGGTCATCGCTGCGGGCGAGATCGGCGTACGCGGACTGATCGTACATGCACTCGACCAGTCCGCGCTCGATTTCTATCTGGCGCTCGGTCTGACGCCGTCGCCGACAGAGCCATTGACGGTAATGGCGACTATCGGCGACCTCGAAGCGGCGATGTCGCTTTAATTATACCGCCGCAACTCGTCCTTCGCGATCGCCGCGCGGTGGACCTCGTCGGGCCCGTCCGCCAGCCGCAGCGTGCGCTGCCCGGCATAGCCCGATGCCAGCCCGTAATCCTGGCAGACGCCGCCGCCGCCGTGGGCCTGTATCGCCATGTCGTGGATCATGCAGCTCATGTTGGGCGCGACGACCTTGATCATGGCGATCTCGCGCTTCGCCGCCTTGTTGCCGACGGTGTCCATCATGTACGCCGCCTTGAGCGTCAGCAGGCGCGCCTGCTCGATGGCGATGCGCGCGTCGGCGATGCGTTCGTGCCAGACGCCCTGCTCGCTGATCGGCTTGCCGAAGGCGGTGCGCGATTTCAGGCGTTTGCACATCTTCTCGAGCGCGCGCTCGGCGGCCCCGATGCTCCGCATGCAGTGATGGATGCGGCCCGGCCCCAAGCGCCCCTGCGCGATCTCGAAGCCCGCGCCCTCGCGCAGCACGACGTTCGCCTGCGGCACGCGGACGTTGTCGAGGATGACCTCGTAATGGCCGTGCGGCGCGTCGTCGTAGCCGAAGACCTTGAGCGCGCGGACCTTGGTGATGCCCGGCGCGTCGAGCGGCACGAGCACCTGGCTCTGCTGGAGGTGGCGCGCCGCCCCCATGTCGGTCTTGCCCATGACGATGGCGAGCTTGCAGCGCGGGTCGCCGACGCCGCTCGACCACCATTTGCGGCCGTTGATCAGATAGTCGCTGCCGTCCTTGGTAATCGAGGTCTCGATGTTGGTCGCATCCGACGACGCCACGGCGGGCTCGGTCATCAGGAACGCCGAGCGGATCTCGCCCGCCATCAGGGGTTTGAGCCACTCGGCCTTCTGCGCCTCGGTGCCGTAGGTGCGCAGCACTTCCATGTTGCCGGTATCGGGGGCCGAGCAGTTGAAGACCTCGGACGACCAGCCGGCGCGCCCCATTTCCTCGGCCAGGGGTGCGTATTCGAGGTTGGTCAGGCCGGGGCCGCGCCATTCGCCGGTGTCGTGCTCGCTGACGTTCATGAAGAGGTTCCACAGCCCCGCGTCGCGCGCGATGTGCTTGAGCTCCTCGATGACGGGCAGGACTTTCCAGCGGTCGCCTTCGCCGACTTCCTGCTCGTAGCGCGCCTCGTTGGGATAGATGTGCTGCCCCATGAAGGCGCGCACGCGCTCGATGAGGTCCTTGCCCTTGTCCGAATAGTCGAAATTCACGGCGCTCTCCTGATAACGGGTGTGTCCGGGACGGCGGGTATAGCGCGGTTGCGCGCGAGGGCCACAGGATTCGCGGGGCGTGCCCCCTCCGGCCCTGCGGGCCACCTCCCCCTGAAGGAGGGGGAGGATTGCCGACGTTCTGCTCCGCCATACTGCTCCTCCCCCTCCTTCAGGGGGAGGTGGCCCGCAGGGCCGGAGGGGGCCGACCGCGCAGGGGGCGTTGCAGGGTGACGGTCCGCGCCCGGCGCGCTACACCGCGCGCGACGCCGCAGGAGAACCCACGCATGACCGGACCGCTGCACGGCCTCCGCATCGTCGAAATGGCGGGTATCGGGCCGGGGCCGTTCGCGGGGATGATGCTCGCCGACCACGGCGCCGAGGTGATCCGCGTCGAGCGGCCCGGGGCGCGCGTCGATGCGCGCGATCCGCTGCTGAGGTCGCGCCGCACCATAGCGGTCGATCTCAAGGCGGCGGACGGCATCGCGCTGGTCCGCGAGCTGGCGCAGGGTGCGGACGGGCTGATCGAGGGGTTCCGCCCCGGCGTCATGGAACGGCTCGGCCTCGGCCCCGACGTGCTGCTCGGCGACAATCCGCGGCTGGTCTATGGCCGCATGACCGGCTGGGGACAGAATGGGCCGTATGCCCATGCGGCAGGGCACGATATCAACTACATCGCGCTGGCGGGCGCGCTCCACGGCTATGGCCGCGCGGGCGACAAGCCGACGCCGCCGATCAACATGGTCGGCGATTTCGGCGGCGGCGGCATGATGCTGGCGTTCGGCATGCTCGCGGCGCTGCGCCATGCCGCGGCGACGGGGCAGGGCCAGGTCATCGACGCCGCGATGACCGACGGCGCGGCGACGCTGTCGGCGATGATCTGGGGGTTTCGCGCCAACGGCATGTGGACCGATGAGCGCGGGGTCAATCTGCTCGATACCGGCGCGCATTTCTACGACACCTATGAGACCAGCGACGGCAAGTGGCTGTCGATCGGGTCGATCGAGCCGCAATTCTATGCCGAGCTGCGACGGCTGGCGGGACTCGCCGACGACCGCGATTTCGACGCGCAGATGGACCGCGCGGCGTGGGGACCGCTCAAGGCGAAGCTCACCGCGCTGTTCCTGACGCGGACGCGCGACGACTGGTGCGCGCTGATGGAGGCGACCGACGTGTGCTTCGCACCGGTGCTGAGCATGGCCGAGGCCCCCGCGCACCCGCACAATGCCGCGCGCGGCACTTTCGTCGAGACGGGCGGGGTCGTCCAGCCCGCCCCCGCGCCGCGCTATTCGGTCAGTGCGACGACCGCGCCCGTGATGGCGGGCAAGGTCGACAGCGTGGAGGTGCTGGAAGGTCTGGGCTTCGATGCCGACCGCATCGCGGCGTTGCGCGGGGCGGGCGTGATAGGTTGACCGGGGGACGATCGATCAATCGGCGCGACCTGCTGCGCGGCGGCGCGGCGCTGCTTGCGGTCCCGGCGGCAGCGCGCGCGGCGAGCGTCACCCGGCTAAGGATCGCGGGCAACCGCATCTTCCTGCCCGTCACCGTCAACGGCCATGCCACCGAGGCGCTGCTCGATTCGGCTGCCGAGGCGACGCTGATCGACACGGCGTTCGCCGCACGGCTGGGGCTGGGCAGCGGGGCGCTCGTCACCGCGCGCGGCTCGGGGGCGGCGCTGGCGGCGGCGCGGCTGGTTCCCGGCGTCGCGCTCGGCGTCGCCGGGCTGCTGCTGCGCCCCGAGGCAGTCGCGGTGATCGACCTGTCGGACATCGCGCGGCGGCTGACGCACGGCCCGCTCGATGTCGTCGTCGGGCGCGAGCTGTTCGACGCGGCGCGGCTGGGCATCGACCTCGACGCCGCGACGCTGACCGTATTGCCGCGTGGGGTCGAGCCGCCCGGTCGCCGCCTGCCGCTGACCGCGCAGCACGGCATCGAGTGCATCCCCGTCGCCGTCGAGGGCCACCCGGCGCTCGCGGCGTTCGACCTCGGCAACGGCGGGCGCATGCTGATCGGGGCCGATTTCGCGGCGCGCACTCGCCTGCTCGCCGACGGACGTTCGACCTCGATGGTCGGGGTCGGCGGCATCGGCGGCGAGGCGCAGCGCACCGCGTTCACCGTCGCGACGCTCGATATCGCGAGGCGGCGGCTGAGCAGGGTCGCGGCGACCATCGACGGCAATGCGGGCGCTGCCGACGCCAATGTCGGCGTCGCGGTGCTGCGCCCGTTCGGCATCGTCACCGATTTCGCGGCGCGCGCGATCTGGCTGGAGCCGCGCCGGTGAGGGCAATCTACGCCACCGACCCGGTGCACTCGCGCGGTCGCCTGTATTCCGAACCCGCCAGCGCGACGCGCACGGTGTTCCAGCGCGACCGCGACCGCATCGTCCATTCGAGCGCGTTTCGCCGCCTGATGGGCAAGACGCAGGTCTTCGTGGCTCCCGACGGCGACCATTTCCGCGTCCGCCTAACCCACAGCCTCGAAGTCGCGCAGATCGCGCGGACCTGCGCGCGCGCGCTCGGCCTCGACGAGGACCTCACCGAGGCGGTCGCGCTGGCGCACGACCTCGGCCACCCGCCGTTCGGGCACAGCGGCGAGGACGCGCTGCAGGCGGCGCTCACGCCCTATGGCGGCTTCGATCACAACGCCCAGACGCTGCGGATCCTGACGCGGCTCGAGGCGCGCTATCCCGATTTCGACGGGCTCAACCTGTGCTGGGAGACGCTCGAGGGGCTGGCCAAGCACAACGGACCCGTCGCCGCGCCCGGCTGGGCGCTCGCCGAGGCCGATGCCGCATGGCCGCTCGATCTCGCGTCGCAGCCGGGGCTCGAGGCGCAGGTCGCGGCGCTGGCTGACGACATCGCGTACGACAACCACGATCTCGACGACGGCCTGCGCGCCGGGCTGTTCGACCTCGACGACCTGCTCGCCGTGGCCTTCACCGCCGACAGTTGGAGCGCGGTCCGGGCGCGCTTTCCGCACGTCGCCGAGCGGCGGCGGCTGGTCCCCGAACTGGTGCGCGAGCAGATCGGGCGGATGACCGCCGACCTGCTGGCCGAGACGCGCGCGCGGCTGGCGGCGGTCGCCCCGAAGTCGGTCGCCGAGGTGCGCGCAGCGGGGCGCGCGCTGGCGGGGTTCTCGCCCGCCATGGTCGCGGCGTCGGCCGACCTCAAAGCGTTCCTGCGCGCGCGCATGTACCGGCATCCGGCGGTCAAGCGCCTGCGCGACCCCTCGCAACTCGTCGTCGCGGGGCTGTTCGCGGCCTTCCACGCCGAACCGGCGCGCCTGCCCGAGCGCTGGCGCGGGGCGCTGCCCGTCGCCGAGCCGCAGCGCGCGCGCCACATCGCCGACTATATCGCGGGCATGACCGACCGCTTCGCGATCCGCGAGCACGAGCGGGTGGTGGGACCGTCGCCATTGCCGCCGGGGGCGGGGTTCTGACGTCCACCCCCCGCGGCGCGAGGCGGGGGCGCGGGCGGAACGTGC
Source organism: uncultured Sphingomonadaceae bacterium (assembly GCA_964246975.1). Taxonomy (GTDB): domain Bacteria; phylum Pseudomonadota; class Alphaproteobacteria; order Sphingomonadales; family Sphingomonadaceae; genus Glacieibacterium. The sequence goes on along the minus strand of CAXTSL010000067.1, from coordinate 9,721 downwards.
CGCCTCAGTCGAACAGCGAACTCACCGACGACTCTTCGCTCGTCCGCCGCATGGCCTCGGCGAACAATGGCGCGATGGTGATCAGGCGGATCTTCGTCGCCGCGCGCACCGCCGCGAGCGGCGCGATCGAGTCGGTGATGACCAGCTCGGTCAGCGCCGAACCCTCGACGCGCGCCACCGCGCCCCCCGACAGCACGCCGTGGGTGACGTAGGCGGTGACCCCCGCCGCGCCCGCCTCGGTCAGCGCGGCGGCGGCGTTGCACAAGGTGCCCGCCGAATCGACGATGTCGTCGATCAGCACGCACATCCGCCCGCGCACGTCGCCGATGATGTTCATGACCTCCGACTCGCCGGGGTTCTCGCGGCGCTTGTCGACGATGGCGAGCGGCGCGTTGCCCAGCCGCTTGGCGAGCGCCCTCGCACGGATGACGCCGCCGACGTCGGGCGACACAACGGTCAGCGGCTGCTTGCCCCATTTGGCGTCGATGTCGGCGCTCATCACCGGCGCGGCGAACAGATTGTCGGTCGGGATGTCGAAAAAGCCCTGGATCTGGCCGGCGTGGAGATCGACCGACAGGACGCGGTTCGCCCCCGCGACGGTGATCAGATTGGCGACCAGCTTGGCCGAGATCGGCGTGCGCGGCCCGGGCTTGCGGTCCTGCCGGGCATAGCCGAAATACGGCACCACCGCCGTGATGCGCCGCGCCGACGAGCGCCGCAGCGCGTCGATGCAGATGAGCAGCTCCATCAGATTGTCGTTGGCGGGCGCGCTCGTCGACTGGACGACGAAGACATCCTCGCCGCGCACGTTCTCGTGGATTTCGACGAAGATTTCCTCGTCGGCGAAGCGTCGGACGCTCGCCTTGGTCAGCGGCAGGTCGAGGTAGGCGGCGATCGCCGCCGCCAGCTCGGGGTTGGCGTTGCCGGACAATATCTTCATGGCTGACCCTGTCGTGACCCCGCGCGAGCCTCTAGCGGCTGCGTCACGGGGCGGCAACAAAACTCAAGGCGCGATCTGGGCTCATTCGTCATCCCGGCGCACGCCGGGACCCATCACCTGAGTTCGGGAGATGGGTCCCGGCGTGCGCCGGGATGACGACGGTGGTCAGCTTGTCTTTCGATCCCCCTCACGCGATCCTCTCGCCCGGATGCCCGCCCGCGCGTTGCGGCACGACGAGGAGGAGCACGACGATCGCCGCCGCGAGCACCGCGCTGGCCAGCGGGCGGCTGAGGTTGAGCCCGCCGTCGGCGAGCGGCTTGTCGAGGAAATCGCCGACGGTCGCGCCGAGCGGGCGGGTCAGGATGAAGGCGATCCAGAACAGCGCGACGCGTGACACGCGCGTCCAGTAGTAGAACCCCGCGCACACCGCCAGCGCGCCGCCGAAGACAGCCGCGCCGCCGAGATAGCCCAGGCCGCCGTCGTCCGCCGCCCAGTCGCCGAGCGCCGTGCCGAGCGTCTGCGAGAAGGTGATGGTCAGCCAGTAGAAGGTCTCGGCGCGTGGCTCGTGGATGGTATCGACCGAAATCGACCCGAGCGTCCGGTACCACGCGAACAGCGACGCCAGCACCAGCGCCAGCAGCAGCGCCGAGCCGCCGGTATAGCCGATGCCGAGCGACCGCGTCGCGAAGTCGGCCATCGTCGTCCCCGCCGTCGTCGAGGCGATGATCGTCGCCCAGTACAGCCACGGGTGGAACGCGCTTGCCGCGATCTGCCGCCACGCCAGCACGACGAAGATCGTCAGGAAGATCGCGGTGCCGACGAGATAGCCGAGGTCCATCGTCATGCTGACACTGTCTCCCGCCGTCTCGCCCAGCGTCGTCGCGAGAATCTTGATGACCCAGAAACCCAGCGTGACGGCGGGCACCTTGATCAACGCGGCGCGGGTGTCGGCGGTCATCGCTTCAGTCCTCCAGTGCGATCATCGAGATCTGCCGCCCATAGTCGGGCTCCCCCGCGTGCGTCGTGCGGCGATAGCTGAACCAGCGCGTGGGGTCGGCGTAGGTGTCGAGGCCGAGGGCTTCGATGCGCTTCAGCCCCGCGTCGGCGAGGCGCTGGACGATGAAGCCTTCGAGGTCGAACTGCCAATGGCCCGCGCGACCTTGCGCGAAGCAACGCTCGTGACCCTCGTCGTCGGCGAGGAAGCGGTCGCGGAAACCGTCGTCGACCTCATAGCTGCGCCTGCCGATGGTCGGGCCGACGGCGGCGGCGATGCGCTCGCGGCGGGCACCCAAGGCTTCCATCGCCGCGACGGTGGCGGGCAGGACGCCCGACAGCGCGGGGCGCCACCCGGCGTGCGCCGCGCCGACGACGCCGGCCGCGATATCGGCGAACAGCACCGGCGCGCAATCGGCGGCGAGGATCGCCAGCGCGAGGCCGGGGCGGTCGGTCGCCATGCCGTCGGCGTGCGGGCGCTCGGCATCGGCGAAGGCGTGGGTGACGGTGACGACGGTCGGGCTGTGGACCTGATGCAGCGTCACGAGGCTCGCGCCCGGGGCGACCGCTGCGACCGCCCGCGCGCGATTCTCGACCACGGCGGCGCGGTCGTCGTCCGCGCCGAGGCCGCAGTTGAGGCTGGCGTAAATACCCTCCGACACGCCGCCCCGCCGCCCGAGGAAGCCGTGCCGCGTCCCTGCCAGCGCGGGCGCGGTGACGCGGTCGATGCCGCCTTCGGTCACGCCGCGCGTCACGTCAGCCGCAACCGGCACAGCAACTCGTCGTCGGCGTGGTTGCCGACCATGAACTTGAACTGCCCGACCTCCTCGAAGCCGTGGCGTTCGTAAAAGCGCCGCGCGCGCGGATTGGCGCTGAATACCGACAGCCACAGGTCCTCCGCGCCGCGCCGCCGCGCCTCGACGATCGCCCAGTCGAGCAGTGCGACCGCGATGCCGCTGCCCTTGGCGTCGTCGAGCAGATAGAGCTGCCGCAGCTCGATGCAGCGCCGCCCGGCGGGATCGTAGGGCAACGATGGCGGCCCGAGCTTGGCGAACCCCGCGACGCGCCCCCCGGCCTCGGCAAGACGAAAGGCATAGGCCTCGTCGCCGAGCTGCGCGGCGAAGTGTGCCTCCGACTGTCCGGCGATGAACAGGTCATAGTCGGCGGTCGCGTACAGATGCTTGAAGATCGCGTCGAAGCTTTCGAGGTAAGTGGCGCGCACGGCGGCGGCGTCGGCGGGGCAGCCGTCGCGGTAGGTCGCAATGACGACGCCATCGGTCATCGCCGCACAACCCCCCCGCTGTCATGCTGGCGCACGCCAGCATCCATCGTCCCGCGCGCGGATGGCTGGATGCTGGCGTGCGCCAGCATGACGGCACTGGTTGGATCCGGGCCGAACCCCGCGACCGGCGGCCACCCGGGGCCGGTCAGTCCCATCACCTTGAACAGGCTCCCCATACCGTCCTCCCCCGTCAGCCGCGCCACCGCCGCGTTGATCGCGCGGCGCCGCGCCTCGTCGGCGCGCATCTTCAGCATCGCCGCGCGCGCGGCGATGCCGAGCGCCTCGAGCCACGCCCCTTGCCCGACCGGCCCCTGGCTGGCCACCCCCGCCGCGTGCGCCAGCGCGGTGAAATCGACGTGCGCCGTGAGGTCGGCCTCGCCCGGATCGCCGAACGGGTCGGCGAATCGGTGGCCGCGCACCGCCTGCAGCGTGTCGCCCGTCACCGGCCCGCTGTGGCCATAGTCGACGATCAGCGCCGCACCGCCGTGCGCGCGGAGCCGCGCCCCGATCTCGGCGGCGATGGCGGTGGCGGCGGGCGCGGTCTCGTAGGTGCTTCCCGGCGCGGCGTGCCACAGCGCGGCGGGGACGAGCACGTCGGCGGACGCACTGCCGAAAGCGGGCAAGAAGCGCGTGCCGTCGTGCGTGACGAACCGCTCGCGCCAGTCCGCGCGGCGCACGAACTGCCGCACCGGCAGCGCATCGAAGAACTCGTTGGCGACGAGCAACAGCGGCGCGTCGTCGGGGACATCGTCGAGTCGGTCGTGCCACGTCGCTTGCGGCACGCGCTCGGCCTGCGCGGCGCGCAGCACCGGGCTGGTCTCGACGAAATGCACATGCGCCGCTGCACCGAACCCCGGCACGCGCGCCGTCGCGCGCCGCAGGTCGGCCATCAGCGTGCCGCGTCCCGGCCCCAGCTCGACGAGCCGCACGCGCGGCGGCGATCCGGCGCGCTGCCAGACGTCCGCCAGCGCCAGCCCGACCAGCTCGCCGAAGGCCTGGCTGATTTCGGGCGCGGTGACGAAGTCGCGCCCCAGCGGATCGCGCGTCGCGTAATAATGCCCATTGCACGCCGCCATCCAAGCCGCGATGCCCAGCGGCCCGTCGCGGTCGATGCGCGCGCGCAGCCGCTCGCCGAGGCTCACGCCGAAGCTTTCGCTGGCGGCATCACGCCGCGAGCGTCTGCCGCCGCGCCCAGCGCCCCGAACTCGTCGCGACCAGCGCCACGCCGACGAAGATCATCGGCAGGCACAGCAGCTGCCCCATCGTCAGGTGGAACGCCAGATAGCCGAGCTGCGCGTCGGGCTCGCGGAAGAACTCGATGACGAAGCGGATGAGGCCGAAGCCCGCCGTCGCGACGCCGACCAGCAGTCCGGGGCGCGTCCGTGCGTCGGTGCGCCAGAACAGGATGCCGAGCACGACCAGCAGCAGCAAACCCTCGCCCGCCGCCTCGTAGAGCTGGCTGGGGTGGCGCGGCAGCGGACCCGCGCCGGGGAAGACGATTCCCCACGCCGTCCCCGTCGGGCGGCCCCACAGCTCGCCGTTGATGAAGTTGGCGAGCCTGCCCAACGTCTGGCCGATCGGCGCGACGCACGCGACATAGTCGATGATCCGCAACCATTCGAGTTTGTTGGCGCGCGCGAACAGCACGATCGCCGCCGCCATGCCGAGCGCGCCGCCGTGGAACGACATGCCGCCGTCCCACAGCCGGAAGATGTCGAGCGGGTGCGCGAGATACTGATCGAGATTGTAGAACAGCACATAGCCGAGCCGCCCGCCCGCGATGATGCCGAGCGTCGCCCACGTCACGAAATCGTCGGCCTGTGCGATGCTCATCGGGGCATCGGGCTTGCGCAGCATCCGCCGCAGCAGCGCCCAGCCGAGCAGGATGCCGCCGATGTACGCGAGACTGTACCAGCGCAGCGCGAACGGCCCGAGAACGACGCCCGCGACCTCGACCGACGGCAGTGTGAAGAGTTCGGGGCGCAGGCCGAGCGCGGCGAAGTCTAGCGCGACCTGCAGCGGCGCGACCATCGGAACCATCATCGGTGTCATATTTCCCTTTGACCGGCGGCGGCGCGGCGCACCATAGTCGCGGCAACCAAGAAGACAATTGCGGGTGAGGACATGACCGACGCGACTGCGGAATTCCGCGCCGAGACGCGCGCCTGGCTCGAGGCGAATTGCCCGCCTGAAATGCGCGAACCCATCGCGCGCGACGCCGACGTCTGCTGGGGCGGACGCAATTTCAGGTTTACATCCGACGCGCAGCGGCTGTGGCTCGAGCGGATGGGTGCGAAGGGCTGGACGGTGCCCGAATGGCCTGCCGAATACGGCGGCGGCGGGCTGACCAAGGACGAAGCGAAGGTGCTGGCGTCCGAAATGCGGCGCATCGGCGCGCGCTCGCCGCTGTCGTCGTTCGGCATCTGGATGCTCGGTCCCGCGCTGCTCAAATACGGCAACGAGGCGCAGAAACTCGAACACCTGCCAAAGATCGCACGCGGCGAAATCCGCTGGTGCCAGGGCTATAGCGAACCCGGCGCGGGGTCCGACCTCGCCAGCCTGCGGACCAGCGCCGTGCTGGATGGCGACGAGTACGTCGTCAACGGCCAGAAGGTGTGGACGAGCTATGCCGACAAGGCCGACTGGATCTTCTGCCTCGTCCGCACCGACGCCGCCGCGCCCAAGCACCTCGGCATCTCGTTCCTGCTGTTCGACATGGCGTCGCCCGGCGTCAGCACCTCGCCGATCCGCCTGATCTCGGGGGCGTCGCCGTTTTGCCAGACCTTCTTCGACGACGTCCGCGTGCCGGCCGGAAACCTCGTCGGCACGCCGGGCAAGGGCTGGGACATCGCCAAATATTTGCTGACGCACGAGCGCGAGATGATCGGCGCGATGGACTTCTCGGCGGGCGGGCGCGATTCGCTCAGCCAGATCGCGGTGCGGACGTTGGGGCTCGATGGCGCGCAGTTGAGCGACGCCGGGCTCCGCCACGACATCGTCCGCCACGAGATCGACGCCTGGGCGTTCGGCCTGACGATGGAGCGCGTCAAGGACGAGGCGAAAGCGGGGCAGGGCGTGGGGGCGCTGTCGTCGATGCTCAAATACTACGGCACCGAGTTGAACAAGCACCGGCAGGAACTGCTGATGTCGGTCGCCGGGTCGGACGGGCTGCTGTGGGAGGGCGAGGGCGTCGGCGACGGCGATGCGGCGCGCGCGTGGCTCCGCAGCCGCGCGAATAGCATCGAGGGCGGCACCAGCGAGATCAACCTCAACATCATCGCCAAGCGCGTGCTGCAGCTGCCGGGGGGGTGAGGATTGAGGCGCGAAATTTTCACCCAAAATGCCCGTCATGCTGGCGCACGCCGACATCCACCTGTCCGCGCGCGGGAAACTGGATGCTGGCGTGCGCCAGCATGACGGCGAGAGATATCGGGAAGTGAAAACCAAGTGCCACTGACGCTCACCGACGAACAGGCGATGATCCGCGATGCCGCCGACGGGTTTTTCCGCGACGCCGCACCGCCCGCCGAACTGCGCCGCCTGCGCGACGCGAAGGACGCGACGGGCTTCGACCGGGGCCTGTGGCGGCAGATGGCGGACCAGGGTTTCGCGGGCGTGCTGGTCCCCGCGGCGCACGGCGGGTCGGGGCTGGGGTACGTCGCGGCGGGCCTCATTCAGGAGGCGGTCGGGCGCAACCTGTCGCTCAGCCCGCTGCTGTCGACGGCGATCCTCGCGGCGTCGGCGCTCGTCGCGGGGGGTTCGGAGGAGCAGCGCGCCAAATACCTGCCGCAGATCGCGGCGGGCGAACGCCTGTTCGCGCTCGCCGCCGACGAGGCGTCGCGCCACGCCCCGCACCGCATCGCGACGCGCGCGCAAGCTTCGGGCAACGGCTTCAAGCTCAACGGCACCAAGAGCTTCGTCCTCGACGGCCATGTCGCCGACACGCTGATCGTCGCGGCGCGCACCGAGGGGGCCGACTGCGATACGGAAGGCATCACGCTGTTCCTCGTCGACGCGCACGCCGCCGGCGTCGCGACGGCGCGCACCGCGATGGTCGACAGCCGCAACGCCGCGCGCGTGACGCTGACCGACGTGCAGGTCGATGGGGCCGACGTGCTGGGGTCGGTGGGGGAGGGGGCCACGCTCCTCGACCGCATCCTCGACGCGGGCCGCGCGTGCCTCGCCGCCGAAATGCTCGGGGTGTCGGCGCAGTCGTTCACCACCACGGTCGACTATCTCAAGCAGCGCGACCAATTCGGGCAAAAGATCGGCAGCTTCCAGGCGCTCCAGCACCGCGCCGCGCATCTGTTCTGCGAGATCGAGCTGGCGCGCTCGGCGACGCTGCGCGCGTTGCAGGCCCTCGACGCCGACGACGACCGCGCCGCCCTCTTCGTCAGCCTCGCCAAGGCCAAGGCGGGCGAGGTGGCGAAGCTCGCGACCAACGAGGGTGTCCAGATGCACGGCGGCATCGGCATGACCGACGACTACGACATCGGTTTCTACATGAAGCGCGCGCGTTCGGCGGGCGAGACCTTCGGCGACGGCCTCTTCCACGGCGACCGCCTCGCCACGCTGATGGGGTACTGAGCGGGAGGTTGTCCGCGCCACTGCCGCCGATATCGCGACGCTCGCGCGGCTGCGCTGCCGCTTGTGGGAGGGCGACAGGGCCGAGCATAGCGCCGAGGCCGAGGGTCTGCTGCCGCGCCCGACCTTCGCGGCGTTTCTTGCCCGCTCAGGAGACGTCGCGGTGGGCTTCGCCGAGGCGACCCAGCGCGAGTACGTCGATGGTGCCGACGCAGGCGCGGTCGCGTATCTCGAAGCGCTGTGGGTTCGCCCGCGCGAGCGGCGCCACGGGGTGGCGCGTGCCTTGCTCGCGGCGGTCGCGACGTGAGCGAACGAACGCGGCTGCACCGCGCTCGGTTCGGACGCCGACATCGACAACCCCGACGGGCTCGGCTGGCACGCCGCGCTCGGCTTCGAGGAAGTCGGGCGCACGGTCAATTTCGTCCGGGCTATCGACTTGCCCGCCCGGCGTGGCATTGTCGGAGCATAAGACGCAGGGGACGCCCGCGCCGAGGGAGAGACGATGAAATCCGCACTCGACACCGCGCTCGACGGCGTCATCGACCAAATCGTCGCGCCGGGCGGGATGCTCGAAGTCGGGCAGGCCGACGTGCGCGGCGCGACGCTGCCGGTGTTCGCCAACGCGCCCGCCAACATGCGCGACTATTTCGCGGCATTCTTCGCCGCGCAGGCCGACAAGGAGTTCCTCGTCTATCGCGACGAGCGGCTGAGCTTCGCGCAAGTCTACGAACAGGCGATCCGTATCGCGGCGTGCCTCCAGCATGTCCACGGCATCGCCAAGGGCGACCGCGTTGCCATCGCGATGCGCAACTATCCCGAGTGGGTGACGAGCTTTGTCGCGGTGCTGCATTTGGGCGCGGTCGCGGTGCCGATGAATGCGTGGTGGCAGGCCGACGAACTCGGCTACGGTCTCTCGGACTCGGGTGCGCGGCTGGTCATCGCCGACGAGGAGCGCGCGCGGCGGCTCGCCGGGCTGGCCGGGGCCAATTTGACCGTGCTCGCCGTCCGCACCAGCGCCGAAGTCGCCGCACAGCTTGGCGTCGGACGCCTCGAAGATGGCTGCGCGGCGTGTCCCGCGACACCGTGGTTCCTCCCCGCCATCGGCCCCGAGGACGATGCCTCGATCATGTACACCAGCGGCTCGACGGGGCGACCCAAGGGCGCGGTCAGCACGCATCGCGGCATGGTGTCGGGGTCGATGAACTATCTCGTCGCGGGGCTGGCGCTGCTCCAGCTCAGCATCGCGTCGGGCGCGGTCGCGCCGCCGCAGCAGATCATGCTGCTCAACGTGCCGCTGTTCCACATCACGGGCCTTGTCCCCGTGCTGCTCGTCTCGGTCGCCGTCGGGCGCAAGATGGTGATCATGCACAAATGGGAGGCGACCGAAGCGCTGCGCCTGATCGAGCAGGAGCGCGCGACCTATTTCGTCGGTGTCCCGACGATGAGCCTCGAACTGATGCAGCACCCCGACCGGGCGAACTACGACCTGTCGAGCCTTGTCGACATCTCGTCGGGGGGTGCGCCGCGCCCGCCCGAGCATGTCGCGCGATTGGCCGACGCCTTCCCCGGCAGCCACCCGGTGCAGGGCTATGGCCTGACCGAGACCAACGGCGTCGGTGCGGGCAATTTCCGCGACAATTACAAGGCCAAGCCCGCTTCGACCGGGCGCGGCTCGCGCCCGCTCGTCGAAATCGGCATCGTCGCCGACGACGGCACAGCACTGCCCGCCAACACGGTCGGCGAGGTCCGCATCCGCTCCGCCGCCAACTGCCGGGGCTATTGGAACAAGCCCGAGGCGACCGCTGCCGCGTTTGCCGCCGACGGCTGGTTCAGCACCGGCGACCTGGGCTATCTCGACGACGGGAATTATCTGTTCATCGTCGACCGCAAGAAGGACATCATCATCCGCGGCGGCGAGAACA
>CAXTSL010000066.1:0-18618 GCA_964246975.1 uncultured Sphingomonadaceae bacterium | reverse complement strand
TGCCGACACGGGCGCGGCGGTGTCGGGTGCCCCGGCTGGCAAGCCGATGGTCATGCTGGGTCACGAGCCCGATCTGGCGTTGTGGTCGCCGCCACGCGTTGACCTGTTCGTCGCTGGCCACACCCACGGCGGTCAGATCAAGCTGCCGTGGCTCGGCGCGCCGACGACGGGCTCGGCGTTCCTCGATACGCACTTGCGGGGGGTCTTCAGCGTCGCCGGGCGACCGCTGGTGGTATCGTCGGGGCTGGGCACCTCGATCTTACCGTTACGCTTCGGCGTGCCCCCGGAAATCGTGGAGATCACCCTTTATCCCGCGCGCCGAAGCTGAGTCCGCTCCAGCGCGTCGCTTCATTCCCACTCGATCGTCCCCGGTGGTTTCGACGTGTAGTCGTAGACGACGCGGTTGATGCCCGGCACTTCGTTGACAATGCGTGTCGCGCACGCCGTCAGGAACGCCGCATCGAAGGGATAGACGTCGGCCGTCATACCGTCGACCGAGGTGACGGCGCGCAGCGCGCAGACCTTGTCGTAGGTGCGGCCGTCGCCCATGACGCCGACGGTGCGGACCGGCAGCAGCACGGCGAAGGCCTGCCAGATGGCGTCGTAAAGCCCGGCGCGGCGGATTTCGTCGAGGTAGATCGTGTCGGCCTTGCGGAGCGTATCGCAGTCGGCGCGCGTCACCTCGCCCGGGATGCGGATGGCGAGGCCCGGGCCGGGAAACGGATGGCGGCCGACGAATGCTTGCGGAAGGCCGAGTTCGCGGCCCAGCACGCGCACCTCGTCCTTGAACAGTTCGCGCAGCGGCTCGACGAGAGCCATGTTCATGCGCTCGGGCAGGCCGCCGACATTATGGTGGCTCTTGATCGTGACGCTCGGCCCGCCGGTATAGCTGACGCTTTCGATGACATCGGGGTAGAGCGTGCCCTGCGCGAGGAACGCCGCGCCGCCGAGCTTCTTCGCCTCCGCCTCGAAGACGTCGATGAAGGTCTTGCCGATGAACTTGCGCTTGGCCTCGGGATCGGTGACGCCGGCGAGGCCCGACAGGAACAGGTCGGCGGCGTCGACGTGGACGAGCGGGATGCGGTAATGCTCGCGGAACAGCCCGACGACCTGCTCGCCCTCGCCCGCGCGCATCAGGCCGTGGTCGACGAAGACGCAGGTCAGCTGGTCGCCTATCGCCTCGTGGATGAGGACAGCGGCGACCGCCGAATCGACGCCGCCCGACAGCCCGCAGATAACTTTGCCGTCGCCGACCTGGGCGCGGATGTCGGCGACCTTGGCAGCGCGGTAGGCGTTCATGCTCCACGTCGCGGTGCAGCCGCAGACGTGGCGGACGAAACTGGCGAGGAGCTTGGCACCATCGGGGGTGTGGACGACCTCGGGGTGGAACTGGACCCCGTAGCGGCGGCGGTCGTCGTCGGCGATCGCCGCGAAGGGTGCGCCGTCGGTCGTCGCGACCGCGCGGAAACCGGGCGGAACGGCGTCGACGCGGTCGCCGTGGCTCATCCACACCTGGTGGCGCTCGCCGGGTGCCCACAGGCCGTCGAACAGCATGCAGCGGCCGACGATGTCGATGTAGCCGCGTCCGAACTCGCGGCTGGTCGAGGGCAGCACCGTGCCGCCGAGTTGCGCCGCCATCGCCTGCTCGCCGTAGCAGATGCCGAGGATGGGAATGTCGCGGTCGAACAGCATCGCCGGCGCCTGCGGGGCGTCGGCATCGGCGACCGAGGCGGGCGAGCCCGACAGGATGACGCCGCGCGGGTTCAACCGGGCGATGGCGTCGGCCCCCTTCGAAAACGGCACCAGCTCGCAATAGACCCCCGCCTCGCGGACGCGGCGCGCGATCAGCTGCGCCACCTGGCTGCCGAAATCGAGGATCAATATGGCTTCGGGATGGTCGGTCATGGCGCGCTGTAGGGGGAACGCGCGCGCGCTTCAATTCGAGAAAGCAGTCCCGCCGCCGCGAGCGCGCGGCGGCGGGTACCTGGGTCAGCCGATGCGGACGCGCGCCTCGCCTTCATAGCTGGCGTTGCACGAGAAGCCGCGCGTTTCGCTGCCTCGCGCCGTTTCGATCGCGACGGTGCCGCGCACCGTCGAGCCGCCGTCGTAGGGCGTCACGCCGTCGACCCCCGCGACGCGCGCGCGGTCGCCGCGCTGGCCGGTGACGCGGTCGAGTTCGCGCCCGCAGGCGCCGACCGGGTCGGCTCCGGCGCGGGCGTCATAGCCGCCACCATAGCCCTGCTGCTCATAGCCGGAGGATTGGTCGTAGCCATAGGCCGGCGCGGCGCTGCGATAGCCATCATAGACCGGCGTGCGGTCGCGATTCGACGCCGCGATGGCGATGCCACCGATGATCGCCGCGCCGAGCAAGGCACCGCCGACGCCGATGCCGCCGTGGTGACGATAGCCGCCGTGATAGCCACGATTATATCCGCCGCCGCCGTGCCAGTCGCGCGCCGCGAGCGGCGTGGTGGCGACGGCGAGCGACAGGACGAGACCGGTGGCGAGACGCGAGACGTTGAACATCGAGGTTCTCCTTCGCCATCGCTTATGCAAGCGAGCGATTGTACCGGCGATGAACCGTTTACCAAACGCGACGAACGCAGTCGGTCGTCAGCAGGCCTTGGCGTGCCAGACGATCGCCTGCTGCGGCGCGAGGCGCGGGGGCTGGTATCCGATGTCGCGCAGCATCGCGCCGGTCGCGCGGACCCCGGGACCGACCGGCCAGACCGGTTCGACCAGAAAATCGCGGGCGCGGTCGAGCCCGGGAAGGCGAAGGGGTGCCGTGAAGCTCGAAACCGGTGCCGCGAGCATCGTCAGGCTGAACAGCGCCTCGCGGCCGTCGGCGGCGACGATGCCAAATCCGATCTCGCCGGGCGGGCGGTCGATGAAGTGGAGCTGGCCGGCATGGATCAAGGCTCGGTGCCGCTTGTGCAGGGCGATGCCGTCGCGGAGCCGGGCCAGGTCGGGCGCATCCAGCGCCGTCAGGTCGGCCTCGACCCCCATGTGCCCGAACATCGCGCTGGCGACGCGCAGCTGCATCGACAGGCGGCGACCCGTGATGTGATCGGGTGCCGGGCCGACGTGGCTGCCGATCAGCTCGGGCGGCACGAACAGCGACAGGCCGCGCTGGATCGTCAGTCGGTCGAGCGCGTCGTTGCCGTCCGAGGCCCAGATGCGGTCGGTCCGCGCCAGCATCCCGAAATCGGCGCGGCCGCCGCCCGACGCACAGGTCTCGACCTCGACCTGCGGGTGGCGCTGCCGCAGCCGGTCGAGCACCGCGTACAGCCCTTCGACGTGCGCGCGCGCGGCGGCGCGACCGTCCGCCCCGCCGGGGTGGCTGAGGTCGCGGTTCATGTCCCACTTCAGATAATCGATGCGGTAGGTTTTGAGGAGCGCGTCGAGCTGGGCCCAGACATGCGCGCGAACGTCGGGACGCGAAAAATCGAGCGCGAGCTGATGCCGGAAATCGAGTTGCGGCGCGGGCGGGCAGGCGAGCACCCAATCGGGGTGGGCGCGCGCCACCGCGCTGTCGGCGGTGCACATCTCGGGCTCGACCCACAGGCCGAACGCCATGCCGTGGCTGGCGACGCGGTCGATCAGCGGGTGCAGCCCGGCGGGATAGATGCCCGCGTCGACGGTCCAGTCGCCGAGCCCGACGCGGTCGCTGCGCCGCCCGGTCATCCAGCCATCGTCGAGGACGAAGCGTTCGATGCCGACCGCGGCAGCGGCGTCGGCAAGCGCCAGCAGCCGCTCGGGGCGATGGTCGAAATACACGGCTTCCCAGGTGTTGAAGTGCACCGGTCGTGGCTTGGCGCGCAGCCGCGCGTGGTCGGGGCGGGCGCGCAAATGCGCGTGGTAGGCGCGCGCCAGGCCGCCGCGCCCCCGGTCCGACCACGCCGCGACGAGCGCCGGACTGGTATAGCTCTCCTGCGGCGCGAGTTGCAGTTCGCCGGGCAGCAACAGCGTGCCGAGCAGGACATACCCCCGCCCATCGCCCAGCGTCTCCGCCCACAGCCGATGGTTGCCGCTCCAGGCGAGATGGAAACCGAAGATCTCGCCCGCTGCCAGGCTGTCCGGCTGCGCCTCGGCGAGGAGTGCGGGAAAGGCGTCGTGGCTGGTGCGCCCGCGCCGGTTCTCGCGCGCCAAGGCCCCCATTGCGCGCGCGACGCTGCGGGTCTGGAACTCGCCCGCCCAGCGCCCTGCAAACCCGACCCAATGACCGATGTGCGGCGGAACCGGCAGCGCGGGCGCATCGCAACTCTCGACGCTCAAGGGGGCATCGCCGATGTTGGTCAGCATCGTCGTCGCGGTCAGCACGTCGCCCGCCAGCGCGAGGCGGTGGGTGACGCGAACCCCCTGCGCGTCGCCGACCGAGACGATCTCGGCAGCGCCGGGGGTCTGACGAACCTCGGCGATCCGTGTCCAGGTCGCCCAGTCGCGACCGTCGCGGTGCGCCGACAGGCCCGGGCGTCCCGGCCAGCCGCTGCCAATCGTCGGCGTCAGTGCCATCGGCGGCGCGACCGACGGTGCCCCCGGTGCCGCCGCGCGCGCCGCCAGCGTCGCCAGGTCGGCGAGGTCGATCGACGCAGCGAGGCGCGCGCCCCAGTGCAGCACGACGGGCAGGTCGCCACGGCAATCGACGACGAGCGTCGTTGCGGTGCCGTCGAGGCGAACGAAGTCGGGGATGCGCGCGTCCATAGGCTTGCCGAGTGACGCCTGATCTGCGCCACGTCCAGCGTTGACAGCGCTGATCGTCAACAATTAGTGTAATCGTCAATAGTGCCGGGGGCGGATTTTGCTGGGCGTCTGCTACTATCCCGAACACTGGGACCCGCAGCATTGGGCGGTCGATGCCGCCCGCATGGTGGCGCTGGGCCTGACCTATGTCCGCATCGGCGAGTTCGCGTGGAGCCGGTTGGAGCCCGAGGCCGGACGTTATGACTTCGCCTGGCTCGATGCGGCGATCGCGACGCTGGCCGACGCCGGACTGAAAGTCGTGCTGGGCACGCCGACCGCCACGCCGCCGAAATGGCTCGTCGACGCGCTGCCCGACATGCTGCCCGTCGATCCTGGCACCGGGCGGACACGCGGCTTCGGTTCACGGCGGCACTACGATTTTTCCAGTCGCCCCTACGGCGCCGCGTGCGGCCGGATCGTCACCACGCTGGCCGAACGCTATGGCGGCCACCCGGCCGTCGCAGGCTGGCAGATCGACAACGAGCTGTGCTGCCACGATACCGCGCTCAGCGCCTCGCCCGCCGCGCGAGACGCGTTCCGCGCGTGGCTTGCCGCGCGCTATGGCAATATCGACGCGCTCAACGCCGCGTGGGGCAACGTCTTCTGGTCGATGGACTATGCCGGGTTCGACAGCATCGACCTGCCCGTCGGCGCGGTTACCGAGACCGGCCCGAGCCACCGGCTGGCGTGGCGTCGTTTCGCCTCCGACGAGGTTGCGCGCTTCATGGCCGAGCAGCTGACGATCCTACGCGAACGCTCGCCGGGCCGCTTCGTGACGCACAATTTCATCCCGCCGCACGAGACCGGCGTCGACAACCACGCGGTCGCGCGCGGCCTCGATTTCGCATCGTACGACAATTACCCGCTCGGGCGCGCCGACCTGTGGTTCGCCGACGCGCCACCCGAGGCGTTCGCGCCGATGATGCGAACCGGGCACCCCGACCTGCAAGGCTTTTTCTTCGACCAGACGCGCAGCCTCGCGCCGGGTCGCTTCTGGGTGATGGAGCAGCAGCCCGGGCCGGTGAACTGGGCGCGCCACAATCCCGCGCCCGCCCCCGGCATGGTGCGGCTGTGGAGCCTCGAGGCCTTCGCGCACGGCGCGGCGGTGGTCAGTTATTTCCGCTGGCGGCAGGTGCCGTTCGCGCAGGAGCAGATGCACGCCGGATTGCGCGCCCCCGACGACACGCCCGCGTCCGCCTGGACCGAGGTCGAGGCGGTGGTGCGCGACCTCGGTGCGCTTGAACTTGACGCTGCCCCCGACGCGCGTGCGCCGGTCGCGATGCTTGTCGATATCGAGGCGCAGTGGCTCGGCGACATCGAACGCCAGGGCGCGAGCTGGGACACGACGCGGCAATTGTTCGACTGGTACGCCGCGCTGCGCGGGCTCGGGGTCGACATCGATTTCGTCACCGCCGACAGCGATGTCGCGGGCTATCGCGTGATCGTCGTGCCGACGCTGGCGGTGGCGCGGGCGGGCGTCGCGGCGCGTCTTGCGGCATCGGGTGCGCTCGTGCTGTTCGGGCCGCGATCGGGGGCCAAGACCGACGATTTCACGCTGCCCGACGGACTGCCGCCGGGGGCCTTGCGCGAGATCCTGCCGGTGACGGTACGGTCGGTCGAGACGCTGCGTCCGGGGTGCGCGCCGGGCGTCGACATGGCGGGGCGGCGCTATGCGGGTGGCGGCTGGCGCGAGCGCATCGATGCGGACGACGCCGAACGGCTCGCCAGCTTTGCCGACGGCGGCCCCGCGCTGGTCCGCAAGGGGCGGGCGCTGTACCTCGCGACGCTGGCCGACGCCGATTTTCGCACTGACCTGCTCGAGAGACTATGCGTCGAGGCCGGGGTGGCGACGCGGCGCCTGCCGCCGACCGTGCGCCTGCGGCGGCGCGGCGGGCTGGTGTTCGCGATCAATTACGGCGACGCTGCGATTTCGCTCGACATGGCGGGCGATGCGACGTTCGTGATCGGCGACAAGGCATTGGGGCCGCGCGATGTCGCGGTCTGGCGGGAGGACGCATGATACGCTGGCTGACGGTGGCTGTGCTGTGGCTGGTCGCGCCGGCCGCTGCGGAAGTTCTCGCCGACGCACCCCAGCTTGCCGCGCCGGGACGATATGCGATCGGGGTCATGCGCCTCGACGTCAGCAACGCCGCGCAGCCCGACCTGACGTTGCCGCTCACCGCCGCCGGCCCGGCGCGCGTCGACCGCGTGTTGCCGCTGACCATCTGGTATCCGGCACAGGCCGCGACGGACACGGGACGCGCGCACTACACCGCCGACACGCCCGGCGCGAGCGCGACGGGCGGTCGCACCGGGGCCGCGTCGATGGATGCCGTGCCCGTGCGCGGGACGCGCTTTCCGCTGGTCGTGCTGTCGCATGGCTATAAGGGCTGGGCGACAGGCCTGAGCAACCTCGCCGAGACGCTCGCCTCGAAAGGTTACGTCGTCGCGGGCATCGACCACCGCGACGTGACGCCGTCGACGACCGTGTCGGCGACCGCATCGTTCGGCATGACGGTGATCAGCCGCAGCGCCGACCAGCGTTTTGTCGTCGCCGAACTGGCGCGGCGCGCCGCTACGGGGCCGCTGGCCGGGGTCTATGATCACGCCAATGTCGCGCTGATCGGCTATTCGATGGGCGGATTCGGCGCGCTCGCGAGTGCTGGCGCGGGCTATGACCCGACTGGGCAACTGGCAACGATGACCGGCGGGCTGCTCGCTGCCCAGACCGAGGGTGCGCCCGCCGTTCCGGGGCTGCGCGCCGTCGTGCTGTTCGCGCCGTGGGGCGGCATGCCGCCGTTGCGCGCGTGGCGTCCGAGCGGGCTGGCGCGCATCGCCGTTCCCGCGCTCGTCGTCGTCGGCGACCATGACGATGTCAGCGGCTATGACGACGGCGTCGCGTGGATCTATCGCGCGCTCGCCGGGTCCGACCGCTGGCTGCTGACCTATGCCCAGGCGCGCCACAACATCGCGGGCGACGGCATCGTCGCGACCGACAAGCGCGACTTCGAGAACATCGAGCGGTTCGAGGAACCGGTGTGGCGGCGCGATCGCATCCTTGCGGTCAACAGGCATTTCGTCACCGCCTTCCTCGATCGCGTCCTCAAGCGCGATGCGGCGCACGGGGCGTTTCTCGACGTGCCGGTTGCCGCCGCCGACGCGGGGGTCTGGGCGGGCACCGGCAGGCCCGCCGACGGGGCGTTCGCCGCGGCCGCCGACGCGGCGTCGCGCGGCTTTTGGCCCGGGTTCCAGCGTCGCTGGGCGCTGGGGCTGACGCTGCGCCACGATGCGGCGCAGCCCTGATGGAACTCCAGGCGACACAGGCGTGGATCGCCGCCGCGCTGACGGCGCTGATCGGCTTCGGCACCTGGCTCAAGTGCCGGGGCGAGGCGCGCGGCACCGGCAACCGCGAGTTCTTCCTCGCCAACGGCGGGCTCAGCTGGGTCTTCGTCGCGGGCTCGATCACGATCACCAACCTGTCGACCGATCAGCTCGTCGGCATGAACGGCAACCAGATGGCGCTGCTGGCGCTGTGGGAATTGTCGGCGGTGGTCGGCCTGTCGCTGCTCGCGTGGGTGTTCCTGCCGATCTATTACCGCAACAACTGCACGACGGTGACCGAGTTGCTCGAGAAGAAGTACGGCGACAAGGGCATCCGCACCGCGATCGCGACGATCTTCCTCGTCGGCAACATCGTCATCTACCAGCCGATCACGCTCTATACCGGGGCACTGATGATGAAGTCGATGTTCGGTCTGCAGGTTTCGACCGTCGCGCTGGCGGCGGTGTTCGGCGTCGCCGGGTCGCTGTACGCGATCTTCGGCGGCCTGCGCGCGGTGGCGGTCACCGACACATACAGCGGCGTGCTGCTGCTCGGCATGGGCATGCTGGTGGTCTATCTGTCGTGCGCCGCGATCGGCTTCGACTTCACCGGCATCCCGGCCGAGCGCCTGACGCTGATCGGCGGGCCCGCGTCGCCGATCCCCTGGCCGACGCTGCTGACGGGCATGGTCTTCATCCAGATGTTCTACTGGTCGACCAACCAGACCATCACCCAGCGCGCGATGGCCGCGCCGAACCTGCGCGAGGCGCAGAAGGGCGTCGTCGCCGCGACGATCGTCCGCCTGTGCATCGTCCCCGCGATGGTCGTCGTGCCGGGCATCGTCAGCTATAAACTCTTCGGCCACCTCGGCGACGCCGCGTACGGGCGGATCGTCTGGCACGTCCTGCCGACCTGGCTGTCGGGCATCTTCGCTGCGGCGATCGCCAGCGCCGTGCTGGCGCATTTCGCCAGCGTGCTCAATTCGTCGGCGGCGCTGTACGTCTGCGACCTCCACGAACGCTATGTCAACCCGGCTCCCGACGTGCCCCGGCTCAGCGCGCTCGTCAGCATTGTCTTCGTCGCTGCCGCCATCGCGCTGGTGCCGGTCTTCGACGGCGCAGACAGCATCATCAACCTCGTCCAGAAGCTCAATGGCCTGACCTCGATGCCGGTCTTGTCGGTGTTCATCGTCTGCCTGGCGTTCAGGGGCGTCGACGCACGCGCCGCGATGGCGGGCCTCGTCTTCGGCATCGCGCTGTATGCGGTGTTCACCTGGGTGTGGTCGCCGCTGCACTATATCCACCTGATGGCGGTGACGTTGTTCGCCAGCGTTGGGGTGTCGCTTGCGGTCAACCGCATCGGTTTCGGCGGCAATGCCTCGCTGGCCTTCTCACGCTAATTGACGATACATATAATAGCCTGCTAGGCAGGTCCGATGATCCGTGGCCTCCACAATATCGAAATCGCCGTGCCCGATCCCGAGGCGCTGCGGCAGCGGCTGAGCGCGCTGATCGGCAACGCATTGCCGCTCCGCCTCGTCAGCGGCGACGGCGCGCCGGTCGCCGACCGTCTGCGCATCGCGGGGCCGACGCACCTCTGCATCCAGCACCGCGACATCGAGCGGCTGACCACGGCGCTGGCGACCGGCGGCTGGCGCGCCGTCGCGCCGCCGACCGATCTTGGCGGGGCGATCCGCTATCAATATGCCGAGGACGACGACGGCCTGATCGTCGAGGCGGAGAGCGTGCCCGATGCTCCGGCGGCGGGCGCGCCGGTGCTCGCGCACGTGGCGATCGCGACGCCCGACCGCGACCGGCTGTGCGACTGGTACGCGACGCTGCTCGGCACGCCGCCACGTCGCTCGGCGCGCCTCGGGCCGAATGCCAGGATCGACCGCCTCACCGGCATGACCGATGTCGAGGTCAGCGGCGCGTGGTTGCCCGCCGGGTCGATGGAACTCGAGTTCTGGACCTATCACACCCCGCCGGTCGTCGCCGGACCGCCGGGGCCGTTGCGTGCGCTGGTCTTCGCCAGCGACGACCTCGTCGGTGACGCCGCACGGCTCGGCTTCACGCTGACCGGCGACAGTGCCACGGGGCGCGACCCCGACGGCAACCCGGTCGGGTTGGTCGCGGCGTGAGCGTCCGGATCGCTCTCGTCACCGGCGCGGCGCGGGGGATCGGGCTCGCGTGCGCGGCGCGTCTCGCCGAGGACGGCGCGTCGATCGTCGGGCTCGACAGGCCGGGTAGCGACTTCGCCGCGCTGCGCGCAGCGGTGCCGGGCGTTCGCTGCGTCGAAGGCGATGTCAGCGTCGCCGCCGACTGGCCGCACGCCATCGGCGGCGGGGTCGACGTGCTGGTCAACAACGCCGGCGTACCGGGCTTCGTCGGGCCGCTGCTCGACTACCCCGAGACGGATTTCGACCGCGTCATGGCGGTCAACGCGCGCGGGGTGTTCCTGGGGATGAAGCTGTGCGGCGCGTCGATGCGCGATCGCGGTGGCGGGGCGATCGTCAACATCGCGTCGGTCTCGGGTCTCGGCGGCGGGCGCGGCGTCATCGGCTATAGTGCCAGCAAGCACGCCGTGGTCGGGATGACCAAGGTCGCGGCGGCCGAACTCGCGCCGCACAATATCCGCGTCAACGCGGTCTGCCCCGCGCCGACCGCGACCGAGATGATATGGGACCTCGAACGGCGCAGCGAACCCGGTGCGGTGCGCCAGCGCTTTGCCGAGATGATCCCGCTCGGCCGCTACGGCACGCCGCAGGAGATCGCCGCGGCGGTCGCCTTCCTGGCGAGCGACGCGGCGGCGTTCATCACCGGCACCGCACTGCCCGTCGATGGCGGCATCCTCGCGCGTTGAAGGAGCACGACGCATGGACCTCGAACTTGCCGGCAGGCGCGCGATCGTCACCGGGGCCAGCCGGGGCATCGGGCGCGCCATCGCCGAGACACTCGCGGGCGAGGGCGCCGCCGTCGCCATCTGCGCGCGCGGCCAGGCGGGTCTCGACGCGGCGCTCGAGGCCTTGCGCGCCACCGGCGTGACGGCGTTCGGCGCGGCGTTCGACACGCGCGACGCCGCCGCCACGCGCGGCTTCGTGGCCGATGCCGCCGCTGCGCTGGGCGGGATCGACATCCTCGTCAGCAACGTCTCGACGCGCCTGGCCGCCGGCTCCGCAACCTGGTGGCCAGACAGTTTCGCGGTCGATTTCGAGCAGCACGTGACGCTGTTCGATGCCGCGCTGCCGCACCTCAAGGCGAGCGACGGCGGCGCGGCGATCTTCGTCGCGTCGATTGCCGCCGCGATGAACGCGCTGCCTCCCGACGAGGTCGCCTATGGCGCGATGAAGGCCGCGCTGGTCAGCTTTGCCGGGCAGATGGCGGCGATCCACGGCCGCGCCGGACTGCGCGTCAACGCTGTCGCCCCGGGGCCGATCCTGTTCGACGGCGGTTTCTGGGACAAGGTCCGCAGCGCGCGTCCGGCATTGTTCGAGCGCGCCGCCGCGCTGCCCGCGCTCGGCCGCCACGGCACCGCGCGGGAGGTCGCCGACGCCGTCGCCTTCCTGGCGTCGCCGCGCGCTGCCTACATCACGGGCGCGAACCTGCGCATCGACGGCGGCGCGATCAAGACCGTCAACTATTGAGCGCCGCCGCGATCAGCCGGGTGACGTCGGCGGGTCGTTCACGCAGGATACCGTGGCCGGCGGCGACGCGGTGGATCGTCAGGTCGGGGACCAGCGCCTCGAGACCGTCGAGCAACCCCGGCAGCAGCACGGTGTCCACTTCCCCCCAGATCACCGTCGTCGGCACGGCGATGGACAGGCGGGGCGGCGGCGGGTTGCCTAGCGGCTCCGGCACGACGCCTGGGTACGTGAACGGCGCGGCGCGGTACCAGTCGGTCATCGCGGTCAGCGTGCCGGGCCGCTGCCAGTCGGCGAGCATCGCGCCGCGCTCTGTCGGCGTGATCTCCCCCGCCCGCAGATGCTCGCCGAACACCGCGTCCCACAGCGCCACGCCGCCGTCCGCCAGCGCCAACACCTCGAAGCGCGGATCGACGAGCGCGGTCATATAGGCCGACGCCGCGCGCTGGGCGGCATCGCGGTCGAGCGCCGCCTGAAACAGCGTCGGGTGCGGGGCATTGACGACGATCAGTCGCGCGACCCGCTCGGGATACGCCGCCGCCAGCGACCACGCGACGATGCCGCCCCAGTCATGGCCCGCAACCGCGAAGCGCGCCGCGCCGAAATGGTCGGCGATGGCGACGATGTCGGCACACAGCCGCTCGATGCGGTAGTTGTTAGATCCGGCCGGACGGCCCGACCCGCCATAGCCGCGCTGCCACGGCGCGACGACGCAGTGGGTCGCGCTCAGCGCCGCCAGCTGCGGACGCCAGCACGCCGGCGTCTCGGGAAAGCCGTGGAGCAGGAGCAGCAGCGGCCCCGCGCCCGCGACGAGCGCCATGAGTTCGACGCCGTCGCCGGGGATACGCTGCACCTTCGTCGCCAGCGGGCCGGTCACGCCGCCGACTCCAACGCCAGTGGCCCTCTGCCTAGAAGCTGGCGCGCGCCGTGACGCCGAAGGTGCGCGGTTCGAGGACGCGGACATTGCGGTAGCTGCCGACCTGCGCGTCCTCGATGATCGAGTTGGTGATGTTGGCCTTGTCGGCAATGTTCTTGACCCAGAGTTCGACCCCGTAGCGATCCTCGGGCGCGTCGAGGCGCAGCAGCGCATTGGCGAGGTTCCACGACTTGATCCGGTCGTTGGGTGTGTTGAACTCGCGCGCGAAATAGCGGCTTTGCATCGTGAAGTCACCGCGCAGCGTCGCGTGCCAGCCGCCGTCGCCCAGCG
Organism: uncultured Sphingomonadaceae bacterium; assembly: GCA_964246975.1. Taxonomy (GTDB): domain Bacteria; phylum Pseudomonadota; class Alphaproteobacteria; order Sphingomonadales; family Sphingomonadaceae; genus Glacieibacterium. Next base: position 5,709 of record CAXTSL010000066.1, on the reverse strand, counting down.
GCACCGTATATTGCGCGCCCGTATTGACCTTGAAGCGCGGCGCATAGGGCAGCTCGTTGCCGCGCAGGTTGATCGCGACGGCGGGCGTGATGACGACCGGCGGGACGCTGGGATTGGCCTGCGCCGGATTCGCCGCATCGACGGTCAGGAAGTCGTCGATGCGGGTGTCGAGATAGCTGAGGTTGAGGTTGGCCTGGAAGGCGCGCGTCGGCACCCACAGGAACTCCGCCTCGACACCGAGGATGCGCGCCGAGCCGTTCGACGTGACCGCCCCGCCGTTGATGCGCTGGCCGAGCTGCAAGTCCTTGTAGTCGTAATAGAACGCCGTCAGGTTCGCCTGCACGGTGCGGCCCGCCAGCTGATTCTTGATGCCGACTTCGACGGCATCGACGATCTCGGGCTTGAACGTCCGCGCGACGGCGCTGCCGGGGTTGAGCCCGCCCGCCTTGTAGCCGTGCGCATACGAGGCATAGAGCAGGCTCTCGTCGGTGAAGGCGAAGTCGGCCTTGTGGTCGATCGCGACCTTGCCGGTGACGCGGCCCGACGACGTGCTCGCCTCGGTGAACGGCGGCGGCGCGGCGAGCAGGATCGAGCGGGTGCGGATAAACTTGTCGTCGTGGCTGTAGCGCAGCCCGACGGTCAGCTTGGTTGCCGCTCCGACACGCAGATAGCCCTCGCCGAACGCCGCATAGCTTTCGGTCGTCGACTTGGGGCTTTCGTTGATGAAGTGCTGCGATGCCACCGGCAGTCCGAAGGCGATCGCCGCCAGCTCGAGCGCCGGATGCCAGATCTCGAACGACGCGCCGCCGCTCGACTTGAGGTAGAAGCCGCCGATGGTGAAATCGAACGCCTTGCCGCTGCTCGATGCCAGCCGCAGTTCCTGGGTGAAGGTGCGGCCCTTCGCCTTGAAGCTGTCGGTGGTCAGCAGGCGGTCGGTGGTCACGACATTGCCCGCCGACGCCGTATAGGTGATCGGTCGCAGGAAGCGGAACGGCAGCGCGGCATTGTCGTAGTCGGTGTTCGCCTCGGTGCGGCTGCGGCTGTAGCCGGTCAGCGAGGTCAGACTCAGGTTGCCGAAGCGGTGGACCGCCTCGAAGGTCGCGAGCAGCTCGTTCGCCTCGAAGGTCGGATCGGTGTCGGCGGCGACGCGTCGCAGGCTCGTCGGGTTGGGCGCGCCGGCATAGATGTTGCCGCCCGGCGGGAAGATCGAGCCGGTGAAGAACCCCGCGAGCAGGCGCTGGAACACCGTCGCCTGGGCGTTGGGCGAGTCGAAGCCAAGCTCGTTGGGCGAGCAGCCGAGCACCGGGGTCGCCTTGCACAGCCGCTTGTTCTCGCGGCTGCGGCTGTCGTCCTCGCTGTAATACTGGACGACCAGATTGGCCTCTGTGTCGTCGCCCGCGACGAGGCGGGTCGAGCTGCGCACTCCGTACTGGTCGCGGCTGTCGATGCGATTGTTATTGAACTCGTTAAAGGTGAAACCGTCGCGGCGGAGGTAATAGCCGGCGAAGCGCTGCTGGATCGCATCGCCGAGCGGCAGGTTGAGCGCGCCGTCGATCTTGACCGAGTTAAAATTGCCGTAGGTGCCCTGGATATGGCCGCCAAGTTCGTTGTTCGGCCGGGCGGTGACGACGTTGATCGCACCGCCGGTGGTGTTGCGTCCGAACAATGTCCCCTGCGGCCCGCGCAGCACCTCGATGCGCGCCAGATCGAAGAATTCATTTTCGGGCCGCCCGCCGACATAGGCGCCGTTGGTAAAGCTCGCGGTGCCGTTTTCGGCGGTCGACGAGATCGCGTTGTTGCCGATGCCGCGCAGCGTCGGACGATCGTTGCCGACGAGGATGAGGTTGGGGACGGCAAGCTGGAGGTCGATGCCTTTTTCGATCTGGCGCTGCGCCAGCGTGTCGCCGGTGAACGCGCTGATGGCAATCGGCACGGTCTGGATACCCTCGAGCCGTTTTTGCGCGGTGACGACGATTTCCTCGATGCCGCCGCCCGCTGCGACCCCGGGTTGCGCCGCCTCGGTCGCGCCCTGCGCCAGCGCCGGTGTGCCGAGCACGATCAGCGCAACGCCCGCCCAGACCCGCCCCGCCATCCTCGTCGTCATGTCGTCTCTCCCCGCTTGACGCTTATTATACGTTCCGTCAGTTTGCGTTTTAACGTCGACATGGCGATGGCGTCAAGGCTTATTCAATGGAACGTCAACAGTCTCGACTGCCGCTCGCGAAGCTGGTCGCCTATGGCGCGCTGGCCCTGCCGCTGGCGACGATCGGCCTGCCTCTGTCGATCTTTCTGGCGCCGTTCTATGCGGGCGAGATCGGGCTGCCGCTGGCCGCGATCGGCACCGCGATGGTCGTCGCACGGCTCATCGACGTGATCGTCGACCCGCTGATCGGGGCGGCCTCGGACCGTTGGCGGCCGCGCCTCGGGCGGCGCAAGATCTGGTTGCCGATCGGTGTCGCGGTGATGCTCGTCGGGGTTTACAAATTGTTCAACCCGGTGCCGCCGGTCGGCATCGGCTATTTCCTCGGCTGGGTCACCGTCGTCTATATCGGCTTTACCGCGACCAAGCTGCCGTACGAGGCCTGGGGAGCCGAACTGAGCGACGATTATGCCGGGCGCACACGCATCACCTCGGCGCGGCAGATGTTCACGCTCGCCGGGCTGATCGTCTCGACGGTCGTGCCGGCGTGGATCTTGTCGCGGCCCGGGGCCACCGCCGCCGACGTGCTGAGCGGACTCGGCAATGCCATGCTGCTCCTGCTGCCGCTCGCCGCGCTGCTGGTCTTCACCATCGTTCCCGACCCCAATCATGGCGGCGAAGCGCGCGCGGGGACGCTGACGGGCCTGCGCCAGCTGTGGCGCAACGGCCCGTTCAAGCGCATCGGCCTGGCGCTGTTCCTCGGCTATGTCGCCGAGACCTTCCGCATCACGATCACGCTGTTCTTCGCGCGCGATATCATCGGCGTGGCCAACATCGGCGTCATCTATGTCTGGTACTTCGTCACCGGCTTCGTCGCGGTGCCGTTCTGGCTATGGCTGGCGGGGCGGGTCGGCAAGCACCGGGCTCTGGCAGCCGCGTTCGCCGTCGTGATCGCGACCAACACCGCGGTGTTCTTCCTGCCGCCGGGCGCGGTGACGGCGTTCACGGTCCTGTTCATCGCCAAGGGCTTTTGCTTCGGCGCGCTCGAACTGCTGCCCGCCGCGATGATCGCCGACACCGCTGGCGTCGATACGGTGTTCAGCCGGGCGCGGCGGCAGGGGCTTTTCTTTGCGGTCATCGGCATCGCGATCAAGCTGGGCCAGGCGGTCGGGCAGGGCGCGTCGCTCAACCTGCTCGCCTTCCTGGGCTATCAGGCGAACGGGCACAACGGTGCCGAGGCACTGCTGGGGCTGCGGGTGCTGTACTGCCTTGCGCCGACGCTGCTGCTCGTGCCCGCGCTGTGGCTGGCGTTGCGTTATCCGCTCACAGCATCACGACACGCGGCTCTGCGCGGCTTTCTCGACCGCCGTGGCGCGCGGCAACGTCCCTCACCGCCGCCATGATCATGTCGACGACGAAGTCCTCGATACGCTGCACGTCGCCGCCCGAGCGGTACAGATAATCCCCCGCCGCGCCGGTCAATCCCATCAACAGGTCGGTGATGGTCGTCGCGGTCGCGTGGTCGAGCCCGAACGCGGCGGTTGCCGCCTTGGCGAAACGGCGGACGGTCAGCTGGCGGCCCTCGCGGTCGAAACCGGCGATAGCGCTCGCCAACGTGGGTTCGTTGAGCAGCCGCTGGATCAGCACGCCGCGCGCCGCGACATGGTTGAGATAGGCGCGCGTCGTGACGCGGACCAGCGTCTCGAAATCGCCGACCCCCGCCGCTGCCGCCTGACCTTCGGCCTGGAGTTTGCCGTACTCGCGCAGCAACAGCGCCTTGAGCAGTTCGGTGCGGCTCGGGTAATAATTATACACCAGCGCCTTGGAGATGCCCGCGTCGCGGCCCAGCCGTTCCATGCTCACCGCCGAGACGCCGTCGCTCATCACGACGTTGGCCGCTTCGTCGAGGATCAGGTCGCGACGGACGCCGGGATCGAGACGTCGGCGCGCGCCCTTGTTATCGTCTGGCAAAGTCATTCACGATTTCCGCGTACCCAGACCCCAATCTAAGCCAAAGCCTCGACCGACGAAATGGGCGCTTGAATCGACCGCGCCCGGCTTTGGACAGCGAGACCGGGACGCGGGTCAGACGACGTCGGCGGGTGCGAGGCGGCAAGCGTAGTCGCTGCCCGATTCGACCTGCAACGTCGTGTGCACGATGCCGAAACGCGCATCGAGTTCGTGCGCGGCGTGCGCGAGGAACGCATCGCCGCGGCCGCCCGAGGGCACGACGACGTGCGCGGTCAGCGCAACCTCGGTGGTGCTCATCGGCCAGATGTGGAGGTCGTGAACGCGCGTCACGCCAGGCAAAGCGGCGAGCAGCCCACGCACCGCGACCGGGTCGATGCCCGGCGGCACTGCTGCCAGCGACATCGTCACCGAATCGCGCAACAGGCCCCACGTGCCCCAGACGATGACCGCCGAGATTACGATGCTGACCACCGGGTCGAGCCACTGCCAGCCGGTCATCACGATCATCAGCGCGGCAACCACGACGCCCGCCGACACCGCCGCATCGGCGGCCATATGGAGGTAGGCACCCCGAATGTTGAGGTCGCCCTTGCTCCCCCGCGCGAACAGCCATGCCGTCAAACCATTGATGCCGATGCCGATCGCGGCAACGATCATCACCGTGCCGCCCGCGACGGGCTGCGGGTCGGCGAAGCGCCCGACCGCTTCCCACGCGATTGCGCCGACCGCGATCAGCAGGAGAATCGCATTGAACAGCGCCGCGAGAATCGAACTGCCCTTGAGTCCATAGGTGAAGCGCGGCGTCGGCGGGCGCTGGCCCAGGCGCGTCGCCGCCCACGCGACGATCAGGCCCAGCACGTCCGACAGGTTATGCCCCGCGTCCGCCAATAGCGCGACCGAATTGGCGGCAAGCCCACAACCCGCCTCGACGACGACGAAGGCGGTGTTGAGCCCGATGCCGATCGCAAAGGCGCGACCGAAATCGGCGGGCGCGTGCGCGTGCCCGGCGTGGTCATGATCGTGGCTGGCCATTCGTCGCTCCTGTTCGGTCCGGCGCGCAACGCTGTCACCGCCGCCGCGCCTGGCCGCGCCGCGCGCGCGACGCTAGACGAACAGCTTGGCCCAGCCGCGCGCCGGGCGGTCCTTCCAGTGGCCGCGATGATAGGCGTCGGACGCCAGCAGCGGCATCACCGACCCGGCCTCGGCGAAAACCATCTGCTCGATGCCCGTGTTCACTTTCCCCCACGACGCCGCCTCCTGCAGCGTCGACGACGAGCACGCACCGTCGCGCACGTCGGCGACGGTGATCTGGACCGCATATTTGTGGACCTGGACATCGTCGTGGCCGAGGATTTCGGCGCAGACGACGGTGTCCTGGATGAAGTTCTTGGGCACCCCGCCGCCGATCATGAGGAGGCCGGTGGTACCCGCCTTGATCTTGATGTCGGTCAGCTCGCGGAAATCGGCGATGGCGTCCAAAACCATGTACGGCTTGCCCGCTTTCATCGCATCGACCTGATGCTTGACGAGGCCGAAGCCGGCGGACGAGTCGACGAACGCCGGGCAGAAGATCGGCACGTCATGCTCGTAGGCGAGCT
>CAXTSL010000065.1:13349-18662 GCA_964246975.1 uncultured Sphingomonadaceae bacterium | reverse complement strand
GCTTCACCAGCAGCACGCGGATGTCGTCGGACATCGCGAGCAGGAACTTGCGCAGGTTCTCGGCGGCGCGCTCGGTCTCGGTCTGCGCCTCGATCTTCGACAATTTGGTGACGCCGTCGACGAGGCGTCCGACGCTGGGGCCGAACAGCTTGTCGATCTGCGCCTGCGTCGCGACGGTGTCCTCGATCGTGTCGTGGAGGATGCCGGTGGCGATCGTCTCGTCGTCGAGCTCGAGATCGGTGAGGATGCCCGCGACCTCGATCGGGTGGCTGAAATACGGGTCGCCCGAGGCGCGCAACTGCGCGCCGTGCGCCATCATCGAAAAGACATAGGCGCGGTTGAGCAAATCCTCGTCGGCTTGAGGATCGTACGCCTTGACGCGTTCGACGAGTTCGTACTGGCGGAGCATGTGGGGGAGTGTGGGGGAGGGGCGGCGCGGGCGCAACCGCCGCGCCGTGCCGCCGCCTCTGGCAAGATGCGCCGCGACACTCTACGCCCGACAGCCGACGCGCCGCCCTGCCGCCAAGGACCGATCCGTGACCGCGAGCTTTCTCCAACCCTGCCTCGCCGACGATTTTGTGCACCTGCGGCCATTGGTCGAGGCCGATTGGGGAGCGCTGTTCGCCGTCGCCGCCGACCCGCTGATCTGGGCGCTCCACCCGGCGCACGACCGCTGGCAGGAGCCGGTGTTCCGCCGTTTCTTTAACGACGCGCTGGCCAGCGGCGGCGCGCTCGTCGCGCTCGATCCGGCGAGCGGCGCGGTCATCGGCTCGTCGCGCTTTGACACGACGCGCGCCGAAGCGGGCGAGATCGAGATCGGCTATACCTTCCTCGCGCGCGCGCACTGGGGCGGCGCGGTCAACGCCGCGATGAAGCGCCTGATGCTCGGCCACGCGCTCGCGCACTTCGAGCGCGTGATCTTCCTCGTCGGCGAGGACAATCTGCGGTCGCGCCGCGCGCTCGAAAAGATCGGTGCGACGCTGACCGACCGCCGCCAGCAGACGGTGATGGCGGGCGGCGCGATCACCCACGTCATCTACGCCATCGACCGTGCCGGGTACGCGGCGGGGCCGCTCGCGTCGACTGAGCGCTGATCGTAACAATCGACGGCGGCTGCCCCAACGTCCGTCATGTCTTCAAACGCGACACGGTTTATGGTATCTTTTCTCGGCTTCCATGGAGGTCGAAGTGTTCAACTGGATCAACCCCGGCCAGTATCTCGGGCCACGTGGGATGCTCGACCTTTACAAGAATATCCAAGTACCGGTCGGCGGCGGTTTTGCGACGGTTTCGGTGAACAACTACCGCAATGCGAACAATGCGGCAGACAAGGGCGGTTGTCAGGAGGCGATCAAGATCAAGAACGCGCTGGCGCAGGCAAGTCGCAACCAGGCTTGGGATTTCGCCGGAGGACCGGTTTCCTACATGAATTCTTTTGTCGGCAAAGGCTCACCGTGGTCGATTGCCGGAATTCTTGAATCATTTGTCGCATACGCAGACCCCTTCATCAAAACTTACGGCAAGTCCGGCGGGTCGGTCGGCACCTGTGCGAAGTTGCTGGCCGACGATAGCATCACATGGGAACAGACGCTTCAGGGCATCTGCGATCTGTCGTTCGGACTCGATTGCAACGGCTTCGTCGGCAATTGGCTCAAGATCAATTCGCCCGAATTTAAGATCACACCCGACTCGAAGTCGAACGACGTGCGCCGCGCTCGGCCGAAGGCAATCTACCGCACCGACGCCGGCCAAATCGAGGCGTGGGATATCATGTGCTATGTCGGCAACGAGCATATCGCCGCCATCGATGCGAAGGGCAATGCCGCGAACTCGGCGTGGGTCTGTCAATCCGCCGGCGGCGGGCCGCGCATCAACGACCTGTCGATCGTCAAGGTCGCGCAGACCAAGAACCAGTTTCGCCTCGCCGCGCCGACCAAGCAGGATATCGGCAACGCTCTCTACATTCTCAACATCTGGTATTGATCCGCTACCAGCTTTCCATGCTCACCCCCCGCAACATCGTCGTCCTGACCGGCGCGGGCGTGTCCGCCGAGAGCGGCCTCGCCACCTTTCGCGGTCCCGACGGGCTGTGGGAGGGCCACCGCGTCGAGGATATCGCAACGCCGCAGGCGTTCCGGCGCGATCCGGCGCTGGTCCAGGCCTTCTACGACGCGCGGCGGGCGGCGCTGGCGCGCGTCGAGCCCAATGCCGCGCACCGCGCGCTGGCGCGGCTCGATGCCGAATGGCGGGGCGACTTCCTGCTGGTGACGCAGAACGTCGACGACCTCCACGAGCGCGCCGGGGCGCGGCGGCTGATCCACATGCACGGCGAGTTGAAGCGGGTGCGCTGCACCGCGTGCGGCGCGGCCCCGGTCTGGGATGCGCCGCTCTCGGACCATCCGCCCTGCCCGCACTGCGCCGCGCCGCGCCTGCGCCCCGACATCGTCTGGTTCGGCGAGATGCCCTATGCGATGGACCGCATCGACGCGGCGCTGCGCGTCTGCGACCTGTTCGTGTCGATCGGCACTAGCGGCGCGGTCTATCCGGCGGCGGGGTTCGTCGAGACGGCGCGCCGGGCGGGCGCGGCGACGCTCGAACTTAACCTCGAGCCGTCGGCGGGAACGCCGCTGTTCGGCGAAGCGCGCCACGGGCCGGCCGGGACGCTCGTCCCGGCGTGGGTCGACGCGGTGCTGCGCGCCCAGGCTTGACGCTCGTACGGTGCATGCCGCATCCTGTCGCCTGTCCGGGAGACCAGAGATGCGTACCGCGCCGCCGCTCGTCATTGCCGCCACCGCGCTTGCCGCCGCGACGCTGGCTGGATGCTCGGCCAACGCCCCGCCGCGCGCCGCCGCCGCGCCGCCGGCCGCGCCGGGAACCGAAGTCGCGGGCGCGCCGCTGCAATGCGTCGAGCTCAACCGCATCCGCGAGGCCAAGGTCATCGACGACCAGACCATCGACTTCGTGCTGACCGGCGGGCAGATCCTGCGCAACACTCTGCCGTACAAATGCTCGCAGCTCGGCTTCGAGAAGGCCTTCACCTATTCGACCTCGATCAGTCGCCTGTGTTCGGTCGACATCATCACCGTCATCAACCAGGGCGGCGGCATCCGTACCGGCGCAAGCTGCGGGCTGGGCAAGTTTGTCGCCTATACGCCGATCCCCAAGGTACCGAAGTAACTGGCGCGAGGCCGCGGGGCCTGCTACGAGCACGCGCGCCGCACCGGTAGCTCAGCTGGATAGAGCACTGCCCTCCGAAGGCAGGGGTCAGGGGTTCGAATCCCTTCCGGTGCACCAATTGTTTTGCAGTCACTTAGGCGCTCCGCGCGGCGCGGGCTGCGCCGAGATCGATGATTTTGGGTCCGCAGTGGGTCCGCAGATGATTGGTCGTATAGGCGCGGAGCTCGTCGAACAGCTGCTCGACGCCAGCCGTGACGCCGCGACAACGCGTGCGGTCGCCGTCGCCGCGGGTGTGTATTCGGTGTTATCTCTGGGACGTTAGCAGCGAGACAAAGTTCAACCGCTTCGTTGGAATCGCCATATGATCATCGTCACCGGAGCTACCGGCCAGCTTGGCCGCCTGATCGTCACAAAATTGCTCGACCGCGTTCCCGCCGACCAGATTGGCGTCAGCGTTCGCGATCCGAAGGCCTCCCATCTCGAGGCACTCGGCATCCGGGTTCGACAGGGCGACTTCGGCGATGTCGAGAGCCTGCGCCACGCGTTCGAAGGCGCGACCCAAATCTTGATCGTATCGTCCAACGCGGCCGCGTCGGGCGGCGACCCGCTCGCCCAGCACCGCAATGCCATCGACGCAGCCAAGGCCGTTGGTGCCAAGCGCATCGTTTACACCAGCCACGTGGCCGCAAGCGCCACGTCGGCCTTTCCCCCGGCTCGGGATCATGCTGCGACGGAGGCGATGCTGGCGGAATCCGGACTGGCCTGGACGGCGCTACGCCACGGCTTTTACGCCGAGAGCGGCATGATGATGAACGGTGAAGGTCTGGAGACCGGCATGATCGATGCCCCTGCGGACGGCAAAGTGTCTTGGACGACGCACGCCGACCTGGCCGAAGCGGACGCCATCATCCTTGCCGATGAGGGGCGGTTCGATGGCCCGACACCGCCGCTGACCGCCGCGCAGGCGATCGACATCGACGAATTCGCCGCCATCGCGTCGGACGTGCTCGGCAAGCCCGTCAGCCGCAAGCTTATGTCGGACGAAGAGTTCAAGGCCAGGATGGCCGCGCGTGGCGCGCCCGAGGGCGCTTCGAAAATGGCGCTCGGTCTGTACATCGCGGCGCGCAATGGCGAGTTCGCGGCCGTTGACCCAACGCTCGAGGCGATGCTCGGTCGTCGTCCGACCGACATGCGCACTCTGATCGCCGGGAGGCGCGCTGGCTGAGCGCGACCGGGCTGGCGTCGATCCGGCTCATCCCGCGGTTCGATGTCCAAAATTGAGCATTGCCCCTAACGAGGAAGAGGATGCGCCGTGCCTAATCGCCATGACTGCACCGATCGGCCGTTTCGATGTCGCGGGGGCCAGGGCGCGGGCGTCGCTCAGTGTCCTGGCCGTGGGGGGCTGGTCAGCTGCCGCTCCAATGTAAAGAGCAGTCGGCGTCCCGGCAGGCGATAGAATTGTGCGTCGCCGAGTTCGCTTTCGGCGACCGCGTCGTGGCGGTCGGTCAGGTTTTCGCCCGCCACGAACGCGCCCCAGCCGCCTGCCCAGCGCCAGCCCAATCGGGCATCGAGGTCGGCATACCCGCCGGCAACCGAAGTATTGCCTTTGTTGAGAAACCGCCTGCCGGTAAAGCGCAGCGTCGCCGAGGCCTGAAGTCCGACGACGGGTGCGAAGGCAGCGACCGCCGACACGAGATGCTTTGGCGACAGTTCAAGACGATTGCCGGCGAGTTGCTGGAACGACCCGTTCGGACGCAGCCGCGCATAGTCGACGAACGTCGCGAGATGGTGGGCGTACCCTGCCGACAGGGTGAAATCCGCATACGGCGTCAGGCGCAACTCGGCCTCGAAGCCGCGCAGCCGCGACCGGCCGGCGTTGGCGAGGCCCGGGAGGCCGCCGATGTTCTCGCGGATGACGAGGTTGCGAAAGCGCGTGTCGAAGTAGCTCGCCTCGATGGCGATATGCCCCCCGGCGGCGCGCGTCTTGAGACCCGCTTCCCAACCGCGCGTCGTTTCGGGCGCGAGAATGCCGCCCTCCGCCTCGGGGCCGAAGTCGATTGCCGCCGGCTTGTAAGTGTCGCGATAGTCGCCGAACACCGTGACCGCCTCGCCCGCCTGCACGGCGTCGGCCAGCCG
>CAXTSL010000065.1:0-13339 GCA_964246975.1 uncultured Sphingomonadaceae bacterium | reverse complement strand
ATGTCGTCGCCCCGGCTCCACACCGCATAGCTTGCCCCGGCCGAGCCAGCGAGACGGGTCTTCGAACGGCGATCGCAATCGTCGGCAGCGGGGTGCGCGTCGCCTGCCGCCTCGCCGCCGCACCGACGCTCGCTGGTGTGGTTGAGGCGCAGCCCGCCGAGCAGGGTCAATCCGGCGGCGGGACGCGCGACGACCTGCGCGTAGACGCCGAAGAATGTCCGGCGATCGTGCAAAACGGTCGATTCGTCGGTCGCGCGGCTTGTCGATGCGGGCGCGTTGCTGCCGTCGGGGCGCACCGCATATTCGAAATTGGCGCTGCGCTGGCGGCCGCGTCCGTACAGCAGGTCGGCCCCGGCAACCCAGTCGATCGCGGCGCTGCGGAAGTCGAGATGACTGTCGAGATAGGCCTCGGTGGTGCCGACGCGCTGGCGGAAGCCGTCGGCGTTGATCGTCGTGCCGTCGGTGGCGAAACCCTCGCGCAGGAAGCCGCGCGTGTTACGCCCCCGGTTATAGGCTGCCGATCCGAGCGTCACCCAGTCGAGATCGCCGAGCCTGGCGTCGACGCCGAGGTTGGCCTGCACCCGGTCCTGGTCCTGCCTGGCGCCGGACGGATTGACGTTGGCATCGCGCGGCAGGCGCGGGCTCAGCACATTGCCCTCGCGCGGGTGCGGGCTGTACGGCGTCTGATCGACGCTGATGCCCTCGAGATCGAGGTGGACCCGGCCGACACCGGTATCGACGGCGGCGCGGTACAACAGATGATAGCGTTCGAAGCCGCCGCGATCCTGGCTGAAGCGCCGGGTTTCGGCGCTGCCCAGCAAGGACTGCCCCTTGGCAAGTGTCGTCGCGAACGATCCCCGCGCGCTGCGCCGCGTACCACCGCTCAGGAGGAGTCGCGTCGGCTGTTCTCCGGCGGCATAGCGGACGGCATTGAGCACGCCGACGAAACTCGTCGCGCCGTAAGTGACCGGGGCCGCGCCCTTCAGCACCTCGAAGCGCGCGACGTCGATCAGGTCGAGCGTCGTCACGGCAGGGTTGAACGCGCCACCGTACGGCACGCCGTCGACAACGAGCAGATACGCGTCCATCTCGGCGAGGCCCTGGAAGGCGACGACCGCGCCTGCCGGTCCCATGTCGCCACCGGGGTTGACCCGCACGCCGGCAATGCCCGCCAGAATATCGCGCAGATCGACCGCGCCGCGGGCCCGCAGCGCGTCGCCGGGAATGGCGGTGATCGCCGCCGGGACGCCGACCGCCGGTTCGGGCAGTCGGGTCGCGGTCACCGTGATCGACTCCGCCGCCGCCGCCGGTGCCGCAGCGAGCAGGACGAGCGGGAGGAGCCGCAGAGAGCGCAGGTCGCGGATCATTCTGATACCCGTCGTCTAGTCTTTTTCGCCGACCTCGACGATCGCGCCCAGGCTGCCGGTGAAGCGGGTGCCGAGCAGCCCCTTCGCCAAGGCCGAAGCCGGGCCGCCGCGCGATTCGTCGTCCTCGACCGCGACCGCCGCGAAGTCGAGCGCGGGGCTCCCACGCGCGACCAGCGCCGCACTCAGCTTCGCCCCGTCGCCCGCCTTCAGCGCGGCAAAGCTGTCCTCGACCTCCTTGAGTTCGCGTTCGAGCGAGTCGATGCGGGCGATCGCATAGGGCGTCGGCGCGGCTTCGGTCGAGGTTACCGCGCCATAGGCGAAGTCCATGTTTTCGCGCAGCCGCTCCTCGCCGGTGATCGCACCGCCCTCCTTGGTCGCGACGACGAGCTTGCGCAGCCCGTCGGCCTTGCGCGACAGCGCTTCCGCCTGCTCGCGGATCGGCGCGGCGGTGGCCTTGGCTTCGCCGATTTGCTCGCTCTGCGCGCGGACCGCGTTCAGCCCGGCGACGAGCGCACTCATCCGCTTGAACAAGGCCTTCACCCGGTCGGCGGCGGCGTATTGCGCCTGCCGGTCGGCGACCGTGAAGGTCGCCCGGCGGTCGAGTCCGACAACCAGCGGCATCGTCGTCGCCTGCCCCGCCTTGGTCAGGCGCACGGTGTAGGTGCCGGGCAGGAAACGCTGCCCCTGCGTCGAGGCGAAGGCCAGGCTGGCGGCGGGCGGCACCTGCGGCGGCCGCGTCCGCATCGACCAGACGACACGGTTGAGCCCCTTGCGCTTCGACGCCGGCAGCGTGTCGACGACCTGGCCCTGCGCGTCGAGCACCTCGAGGGTCATCCGTCCGACGACGTGACGCGCCTTCTGATAATAGCTGATCACCGCGCCGTCGGGCGGGTTCTCGCCGTTGTAGGTCGCGTTGCCCTCGGCCCAGCCGCCCTGCCCGCCAACGCGCTGCTGTACCGGGGCGCTCGCGATCAGCGCAGCGCTCGCGGCGAGCGTTGCGGGCGTCAGCGCCCGAATCGGCGAAACGTCGTCGACGATCCAGATGCCGCGACCGTGCGTCGCCAGCACCAGCGCGTCGTCGCGCTCCTGCAGAAAGATGTCGCGGACCGCCACGTCGGGGAAGTTGTTGGGCTTGAACTGCGCCCAGTTGGCCCCGCCGTCGGTCGAGGCGAACAGGCCGAACTCGGTGCCGACGTAGAGGATCCGGGGGTCGAGCCGGTCCTCCTTGACGACATGGGCATAGCCGCGAACCCCGGGGGTCTTTGCCCCGATCAGCGGCTGCCACGTCTTGCCATAGTCAGCGGTGCGCAGGAGATACGGCGCGAAGTCCCCGTAGGCGTGGCGGTCGACCGCAACATAGGCGACGGCGGCGTCGTGGCGGCTTGCCTCGACCCAGCTGATCCATTGGCCTTTGCCCAGCTTCAGGTTTTTGGTCAGGTTGGTCCACGCCTTGCCGCCGTCGCGGGTCAGCTGGACGTTGCCGTCGTCGGTGCCGACCCAGATCTGGCCTGCCGCCTTTGGACTTTCGGAGATCGAATAGATCGTCGTGTGCATCTCGGCGGCGGAGTTGTCGACGGTGATGCCGCCCGACTCCTCCTGCTTCTGGCGCTGGGGATCGTTGGTCGTCAGGTCGGGCGAGATGCGCTCCCAGCTGCCGCCATGGTCGCGGCTGCGGAACAGGAACTGCGCGCCGACATAGATCGTGCCCTTTTCGTTGGGCGACAGGTGGACCGGCGTATTCCAGTTGAAACGCAGCTTTTCCTTATAGCCGCCTTTCGGCTGGATATCGCGCGCTTCGAGCGTCCGGCGATTGATCCGCGCCAGCGTCCCACCCTGATATTCGGCGTAGGCGAAGTTCGGGTCGGCGGGGTCCGAGAACGTCCACATGCCGTCGCCGCCATAGAGATTTTCCCAGCGACTGTTCGAAATGCCGCCCGGATAGGCGCTGTCGGCAACCCAGCTCGAATTGTCCTGCAGTCCGCCATAGACCTGGTACGGGTCGCGGTCGTCGGCGCTGACGTGATAGAACTGGCTGATCGGCAGGTTGTAGCCCTTCCACCACTTCACGCCGCCGTCGTGCGAGAACCAGATGCCACCGTCGTCGCCGCCGACGATTTCCTTGGGGTTGTTGGGGTTGATCCAGATGTCGTGCCAGTCGCCGTGGCTGGCTCCCGAGGCGTTGGCGAAACTCCTGCCGCCATCGTCGGAGACGATCATGTTGAGGTTCATCTTGAAGACGCGCTTGGCGTCCTTGGGATCGACGACGAGCTTGCTGAAGTAGAATGGTCGCCAGACCATGTTGCGACTGCGGTCACGCTCCTCGAAGGTCTTGCCGCCGTCCTCCGACACGTAGAGCGCCGAACGTGTGTTCTCGATGAAGGCATAGACGGTTTTCGGATTGGACGGCGCGAAGGCCACCTCGATCCGGCCCCACGGCCCCTTGGGCAAACCCCTGGTCGTCGCGTCGCTGTGCTTCGTCCACGTCCGGCCGCCGTCGGTCGATTCCAGCAGCGCACTCGCCGACGGCGCATCAGGCCCCTCGCCGCCCGATCGGAAGGTCCAGCCCTTGCGCCGGAAATCCCAAAGCCCGGCGATCAGGCGTTCGGGGTTCGACGGGTCGAGCGCGACCGTCGAGCAGCCCGTCGACGGGTTCGCGCCCTTCAGGATGTGCGCCCAGGTCTTGCCGCCGTCGGTCGTCTTGTAGAGCCCGCGGTCGGCGCTGTCGGACCATAGGGCGCCGGGCACGCAGGCGTAGACGGTGTTCGAATCCTTCGGATGCACCGTTATGCTGACGATGCGCTCGCTGTTCGGCAGGCCCATGTTGGTCCAGGTCTCGCCGCCGTCGGTCGACTTGTAGATGCCGTTGCCGATCGACACCGAGTTGCGCGTCCACGCCTCGCCGGTCCCGACCCAGACGGTCCTGGGGTTGTTCGGATCGAGCGCCACCGCGCCGATCGACTGCACGGGCTGCTTGTCGAAGACCGGACGGAACGACGTGCCGCTATCGTCCGACTTCCAGACGCCACCCGACGCCGCGCCGACGAAGATCGTCGTCTTGCCGTCGGGTTCCTGGCGCGCGGCGAGCGCCGCGATGCGGCCCGACATCGCCGCCGAGCCGATGTTGCGGACGCCGAGCCCCGAGATCGCGGACGAATCGAGCACCGGCGTCGGCGCGGCGGCGGACGCCGGCACGGCAACGAGCAGCGCGGCGGAGGCGAGGAGGAGATTGCGCATGGCGTTCACTGGCCCTTCGGCGAGGTGGCGGGCTTCGGTTCGGTGACGGGCGGCGGCGTGTCGCCGGGCGGTCGCGCCGCGCCCTGCGCCGCATCGGCCTGCCCGCTGGTTCCGGCAGCGCCTTGCGCCGCCTTCGGACCCATCGGCATGGCGAACAGCGCGGCGGTCACCACCGGATTGGCCGTCGCGGTGGCGATGATCGCGCGCTGGCGCTGGTTGGGCTGACCCTGCTGCCAGCTTTCGACCGACATCGGGTACAGCACGCCGCCGACCGCTTCATAGTCGCCGAGTTCGTACTCGGTGACCTGTTGCGCGCCGCGCAGCTTGCGGGTCTCGGTCAACTTGATCTCGAGCCATGAATCGGGGTCGATCAGATAGACGAACTCGTCGCCGTCGGTTTCGGTCACCTTGACCTTGTAGGCGAGCGTGCCGTCGAAGTCCTCGCGGCCCAGCGCGGTCAGCGTGCTGCCCTCGGCGCGCGCCGACAGCATCGGACCGTCGAGACGCCCGCTGTCGGCGAGACTGCGCGCTTCGTCGCCCGACATGCGCTCGGCATCCTTGCGGCCCTCGAAGGGGTTGATCCGCCAGCCATTCGCACCGTCGAACGCCTGAACGATGGTCAGACCCTGCAATGCCGCGTCGATGCGCACCGAATCCGCCTTGGGTCCGCGGGCGCGCGTCTCTTGGTAGGTCAGCTGAAAATCGCCGGGAAAGATCAGCTTGCCGTCGAAGCGCACGCTGGTCAGCGCGGCCAGGCGATCCGCCCCGCCGCGCGCCGCGAGATTCTTCGCCGCAAGCTCGGCGGCGGTCATCTCCGCTGCGGCGAATACCGGCGCGCCGATTGCGAGGGACGCGATCGCGACGCCAGCCAGAACCCTGAACTTCATCGGCGTCCCCCCGAACCTCTTGCGCCGCCGACAACTCGACGGCGTTCCCGTGTGATCAGCATAAGACAGACACGGGCATCCCTTCAAGAACAGTTCGGCGTGTCTGGCAAGTGGCTTTGATACACTATATCACTCATACGACGCGCAGGCGGTTTCATGGGGGACGCGGCCAGTCGGCACGGCACCCTCGCCAAGACTTTGCCGCCCGCGCGCGCTGTCAACCGGCTCGCGCCCCTTGTCGAAGCGCGACGCATCGGCGAAGCGGGGCCCGTCGCAACGGAGACCGCCGCATGAAACTCGCCACGCTCAAGGACGGCAGCCGCGACGGCCGCCTCGTCGTCGTCTCGCGCGACCTGTCGCGGATGACGCCCGCGCCGTACCCGACGCTGCAGGCGGCGCTCGACGACTGGGTCGCCGCCGCGCCCCGGCTGCGCGCGACGGCGACCGCGCTGGAAACGGGCGGCGGCGAGGCCTTCGACCAGGCGGCGGCGCACTCGCCGCTGCCGCGCGCCTATGGCTGGTGCGACGGCTCGGCCTATCTCAGCCACATGAAGCGCGTTCGCCAGGCGCGCGGTGCGGAGATGCCGTCGGGCTTCCTCACTGATCCGCTGATGTACCAGGGCGGCTCCGACAATTTCATCGCGCCGACCGCCCCGATCCGCGTCGCCGACGAAGCCTTTGGCATCGACTTCGAGGGCGAGGTCGCGGTGATCGTCGACGACGTGCCGATGGGTGTCGCGGCGGCGGACGCGGCGGCGCACATCGTCCTCGTCATGCTGTGCAACGACGTGTCGCTGCGGAACCTGATGCCGCCCGAGCTGGCGAAGGGCTTCGGCTTCTTCCAGTCGAAACCGTCGTCGTCATTCGCGCCCGTTGCGGTGACTCCCGACGACCTGGGCGATGCCTGGGCGGGTGCGAGGGTGACGCTGCCGCTGACGGTGCACTACAACGGCGCGCTGTTCGGCGCGCCGTTGGCGGGCGACGACCTCGCCTTCGATTTCGCCGCGCTGATCGCGCATGCGGCAAAGACACGGCCGCTCGCGGCGGGGACGATCATCGGTTCGGGCACGGTGTCGAACGAGGACGAGGCCACCGGCGGCTCGTGCCTGCAGGAGGCGCGCGTCATCGAGACGATCCGCGACGGTGCCCCCGCCACGCCGTTCATGCGCTTCGGCGACCGCGTCCGCATCGAGATGTTCGACGTGCAGGGTGCGTCGGTGTTCGGGGCGATCGACCAGATCGTCGAACGCTATCCGGGCACCTGAGGCCCGAGCGACCTTGACTTGCGCCACCGCGCGCCGTTGAAGCCCGTAGAGCGCGGGTGCGGGGGCGTGGTGTGGCGGAACGGCGGACGCGGGTGCTGGCGATTGCCTCGGGTGGCGGGCACTGGGTGCAGCTGCTGCGCCTGCGCCCGGCGTTCGACGGCTGCGACGTGAGCTTTGCCACGGTGCACGCCGATTCCGCCGCCGATGTCGATGGCGCGCCGTTCTACACCTTCCGCGATGCGTCGCGTGCCGACTGGTGGAACTTCGCCCCCGTCGCGTGGCAGCTGGCGCGCGTGCTGTGGCGCGTCCGCCCCGATGTCGTGGTGACGACGGGCGCGATGCCGCCGCTCGCCGCGATCGTGCTCGGGCGGCTGAGCGGCGCGCGGACGCTGTGGATCGACAGCGTCGCCAACAGCGAGCGGCTGTCGTCGTCGGGCCGGATCGCGAGGGCGGTCGCGCACTGCACCGTGACGCAATGGCCCGGCCTCGCGACGGCGCAGGTGCCGTGCTGGGGCAGCGTGCTGTGATCTTCGTCTCGGTCGGCTCGATGATGCCGTTCGACCGGCTGATCCGCGCCGTCGACGACTGGGCCGCCGCGCATCCCGGGACACCGGTGCTGGCGCAGATCGGCAACGGGTGGTTCGAGCCCGTCCACGCGCGCTTCGTCCGGCTGATGCCGCCGGGCGATTATCGCCGCGCCGTCGGCGATGCCGCGCTGTTCGTCGCGCACGCCGGCATGGGCTCGATCATCACCGCGATCCAGTCGGGCAAGCCGCTGCTGATGCTGCCGCGCCTGCAGGCGCTCGGCGAGCATAATACCGACCATCAGCTCGCGACGGTGAAGAACGTCGGCAACCGCCCCGGCCTCCACCATGTCGACCGCGAGGATGCGCTGGGGGCGGCGATCGACGCGCTGCTCGCGACGGGCAGCGAAGCCCCCGCACCGATCGCGCCGTTCGCGTCCGACGAGCTGCTCGGCAACGTCCGCGCCTTCGTCGCGGGCGCACGCTGAAGTCCGCGCCTTCGTCGCGGGCGCACGTTAGATCATTCGGCAGCGAGCAGCAGTTCGGCGCGCGCCAGATCGACCGAGACGAGCTGCGACACCCCCGGCTCGGCCATGGTGACGCCATAGAGGCGGTGCATCCGGCTCATCGTCACGGCATTGTGGGTGACGATGAGGAAGCGCGTCCGCGTCGTCGCGGCCATGTGGTCGAGGAGGTCGCAGAAGCGCTCGACATTGGCGTCGTCCAAGGGTGCATCGACCTCGTCGAGGACGCACAGCGGCGACGGGGTGGTCAGGAACAGTGCGAAGATCAGCGCGATGGCGGTCAGCGCCTGCTCGCCGCCCGACAGCAAGGTCAGCGACTGGAGCTTCTTGCCCGGCGGCTGTGCCATGATCTCGAGGCCCGCGAGCAGCGGATCGTCCGACTCGGTAAGTTCGAGATGCGCCGCGCCGCCGCCCAGCGCCGCGCTGGCGAAGAGGGTCGCGAACAGCGTGCGGAAATGCGCGTCGACGATCTGGAAGGCGGCGAGCAGGCGGACGCGGCCCTCGCGGTTGAGCGCGCCGATGCTGCCGCGCAGGCGCACGATGGCGGTGTCGAGATCGGTACGCTCGGCGGTCGACGCAGCGACGCTCGCCTCGATCTCGGCGAGTTTGGTGGCGGCGCGGAGGTTGACGGGGCCGAGGCGCTCGCGCTCGGCGGTCAGGGCGTCGAAAATCTGCGCCAGCGCGTCGGGCGCACCGCCGGGGTCGAAGCCGAGGCGGTCCGGCAGCGCATGCGCGGCGGTCTGGAAACGCTCGCCCGCGATACGGACGAAGTCGGCGCGTGCCGCGTCGTGATGCTCGGCATGGGCTTGCGCGCGGGCGCGCGCCTCGCGCGCATCGGCGAGCGCATCGACCGCCGTGCGTCCCGCTGCATCGGTGGCACGCAAGCCCGTTTCGTGCGCCGCGAGCGTGTCGGCGGCAGCGCGGCGGTCGGCTTCGGCGTCGGCGATGGCAGTGGCGAGCGCAGCGGTCGCGGCGGCGATTTCGGCGGGTCGCGCGGCGAGCGTGGCAGTGTCGGCAGCGACCGTGGCGGCGCGCGCCGCCAGATCGGCGAGTTGCGCGCCGGTGGCGGCGGCGCGCGCCTCCCAGGCCTGTGCGTCACCCGTCAGGCCGAGAAGGCGCGCGGTGTCGCTGTCGATCCGGCGCGCTTCGGTGGCGTGCGCGGCGCGCGCGGTGGCGAGCCCGGCGCGGACGATCTCAGCATCGCGGCGGCTCTGCGCGACCGCCACCGCGAGCGCGTCGAGGCCGGTAATTTCGGCTGCGGTAGCGCGCGCGGCCTCGGCCTCGGCGGCGTAGGCATCGGCCTCGGTGGCGAGACGCGCCAGCGCCGCATCGGCGGCGTCGAGGCGCGCGGTGCGGCGTTCGGCATCGGCGGCGAGGCGCGCGAGATCGGCACGCGCGAGGCCCTGGGCGCGCTCGGCGGCGGCGCGGGCGGTGCGGGCGGTCGTCTCGGCCTGCGCCAGCGCCGCAAGCTCGCGCTCGGCGGCCTGCATCGCGCCGACGGCTTCCGCGACCGCCGCGTGCAGCGCCGGAAGCTCGGTGTCGACCGCCGCGAGCCGCGCGCGCTGGACGAGGCGTTCGGCCGCCGCGCGCCCCTCGCCGCCTGCCGAGCGGAAGCCATCCCAGCGCCACAGCCGCCCGTCCTGCGTCACCAGCCGTTGGCCGGGGGCAAGCAGCGCTGCAAGGCGCTCGGCGTCGACGGGCGCGACGATGCCGACCTGCGCCAGCCGCCGCGTGAGCTCGGGCGGCGCGGCGACGACTGCCGCAAGCGCCTGCACGGCGTCGGGCAGCGCGGCGTCGCTATCGCCATGGCCTGCCGGCCCCCAGTGGCGCGCGCCGCTGCCGACGCCCGCCGACAGGTCGTCGCCGAGCGCCGCGACAAGCGCCGCCTCGTACCCCGGCGTCACCGTCAGCCGGTCGAGCAGCGTCTCGCCGCCGCTTCGCGCGGCGGTCAGCACCCGCACCAGCGCGCCGCGCTCGGCGGTGAGTGCCGCCAACCCGCCACGCGCCACCGCTGCCTGCCCTTGCGCCGTGTCGCGCGCCGCCACCGCCGCGCCGCGACCCTGCTCGGCGGCCGCCAGCGCCTGCGTGGCGGCCACGATGTCCGCCCCGGCGCGGTCGAGCGCGGTGTGACCCGCGTCGCGCTGCGCCGTACCGTCGGGGAGCTTGGCCAACCCATCGCGCTCGACAGTGAGTCGCGCTTGCTCGGCCCGCGTCCGGCCCAGCCGCGCCTCCGCCGCCTGCAACGCCGCCTCGGCAGCGCGCGCCTGCGCCGTCGCGCGCGCGTGCGCCTCGATCGCCGCCGACAGTGCCGCCTCGCCCGCCGCCGCCCTGCCCTCGATGTCGCGCACCGCCGCCGCCAGCGCCGGCAGGCCGTCGCGCGCTGCCGCCAGCGCGACGGCGAGCCGCGCGCGCTCGTCGGCAAGCCGATCCAGCGCCGTGCGCGCGTCCGCCGCCAGCGCCACCTCGCGGTCGCGGTCGCGGGCGCCCGCCGCCGCCTGTGCCGCCAACTCGCGCCGCCGTGCCTCGACGCGTGCCAGTTCCGCCGCCAGCCCGCTGCGCTGCTGAACCAGATGCTGCAGCCCCGCCGCCGCACGCGCCTCGGCATCGCGCAGCGCGGGCAGCGCCGCCCCGGCCTCGGCCGACGCCGTCGCAAGCCGGGCCGCCTCGCGCGTCAGGTGGTCGACGTGCGCCGCCGCCGCCGTCGCCTCTGCCCGCGCCGCGTCCGCCGCACCGCTCGCCGCCTGCCAGCGCGCATGCAGCAGAGCCGCTTCCGCAACCCGAATGCGGTCGCTCAGCTCGGTATACCTGACCGCCATCCGCGCCTGCCGCCGCAGCGCCGCAGCCTGCGCCTCCATCGCCTTCATCGCGTCGTCGAGGCGGAGCAAATTCGCCTCCGCCGCGCGCAGGCGGATTTCGGCCTCCTTGCGCCGGACGTGGAGCCCGGCGATCCCCGCCGCCTCCTCGAGCAGCGCGCGGCGCTCGACCGGGTTCGCCGCGACGATCGCGCCGATCCGCCCCTGGCTGACCAGCGCGGGCGAATGCGCGCCGCTGGCACTGTCGGCGAACAGCATCTGCACGTCGCGGGCGCGCGCTTCGCGGCCGTTGATGCGGTACGCCGACCCCGTGCCGCGCTCGATGCGGCGGACCACCTCGATCTGGTCGCCGTCGTTCCACGCCGACGGCGCAGTGCGTTCGTGATTGTCGAGCGCCAGCGTCACATCGGCGAAATCGCGGCTCGGGCGCGTCGCGGTGCCTGCGAAGATCACGTCGTCCATTGCGCCCGAGCGCAGCGACTTCGGCGACCCCTCCCCCATCACCCAGCGGATCGCTTCGAGCAGGTTCGACTTGCCGCAGCCGTTCGGCCCGACGACGCCGGTCAGCCCGGGTTCGATCCGCAGCTCGCACGGCTCGACGAACGACTTGAACCCGGCGAGACGGAGCCGCCTGAAGTCCATGCCTGCCGGGTTACGACAGCGCCGACTGGAGCTTGGGTTCCAGTGTCGCCCAGTTCGGCACGTTCTCCTGCACCTTGCCGTTGATGAAGAAGGTCGGCGTGCCGTTTACCCCCGCCTTGGTCGCCTCGTCGCGCATCTCGGCGAGGCGCTTGATCGCCGCCGGATCCGATAGGCACTGGTCGAACTTGGCGCTGGTCATGCCGCGCGCGCGCATGAACGCGTCGAGTCCGCCCATTTTGGCCAGCGCGGCGATCTGCTTGTCCTGCGGCAGCGCGGTCAGCGTCTTCTGATCCGCCTCGCTGAGTTTCGAGAACGGTGCCAGCCACTGGTCGAACGCGCCGTAATAGGCGTTGACCAGATTGAAGAACGGCGCGCCGCCCTGGCAGCGCGCGAGCAGCGACGCGGCATAATCGGGGCCGTTGAAGATGAAGTTGCGGTATTCGTAGCTGACGTTGCCCGTGGCGACGTACTTGCTGCGCAGGATCGCGCCCGCTTCCTCGTGGAAGTCGCGGCAGTGCGGGCAGGTCAGCGACGCATATTCGACGAGCTTGACCTTGGCATCCGGGTTGCCGAGCACGAAGCCGCCCTCCGGCGTCGCGGCGGTGACGCTCAGCCAGTCCTTGCCCGGCGCGGCGGCGGTCGCGGTCGTCGGAGCGGCCGCAGCAGTCGTCGCCTCGGGGGCCTTTTTCTCGCACGCCGTCAGCGCCACCAGCAGCGCCGCGCCGACCACCGCAGCTACCCGCCCAGTTACCCGCATCGACAACTCCCTCGCCTCAATGTCCGGTGCCCGTCTTGGCCGCAGCCGGGGCGGCGCGCAAGGCCGCGATCAGGCGCGGTTCGAGGCGGTCCCACGTCAGGATGGCGCGCTCGGCCCCCATGAAGTCGTCGGTCTGGCGCTTGCCGTCGATGACGAAGCCCGGCGTGCCGTCGATCTTGTAGGTCGCCAACGCGGTCTCGCGCAGCGCCGCGAGCGTCTTGAACGCCGCGTCGTCGGCGAGGCACGGCGCGATCCGCGCGGGCGCGATGCCGCGCGCGACGAACCATGTGTCGAGGCCGCCGGCCTTTGCGAGCCCTGCGATCTGCGCCTTGGGCTCGAGCGCTGCGAGCCGGGCATTGGTCGCCGGGTCCATCGCCAGGAACGGCTTCACCCAGGTCTCCTGCGTCGCATACATCGCGTCGGTCAGCGCGAAGAACTTTGCCGGGCCGCCGCACCGCACGAGCAGCGACGCGGCATAGTCGGGGCCGTTGAGGACGTAGTTGCGGAACTCGAAGCTGACTTGGCCCGTCGCGATATAGCGCGCCTTGAGCGCCGCCATTGCGTCCGCATTGAAGGCGCGGCAGTGCGGGCAGGTCAGCGAGCCGTATTCGATCAGCCGCACCCTGGCGCGCGGGTTGCCGAGGCGGTAGCCGCCCTCGGGCGTCGCCGCGACGGTCGTCAGCCAGTTCGGCACGGCGGCAACGGGGACGGCCAGCGCGAGCGCGGCGGCGGCGAGAAGGGCGCGGATCATCGGCGCAGGATACCGGGTTCGGCGACGCCGCGAAAGCCGTGTCAGAGCCGCTCGATCAGGCGGAAGCGCTCGCACCACAGCATCATGTCCTCGGCGAAATACCCTTGGCGCTCGAAATAGGCGCGGTGGGCGCGCCGCCAGCCCGCCAGCGTGCGGTCGCCCTCGCCCTCGGCGTGCGCGAATTCGTCGTCGACCATGTGGAACGGGCAAAGCATCAGCGTGACGGTCTCGACCACGGCGCGCGGGATGCCCGCGCCATCGACGATCGTCGAGCGCTTGCCGATCTCCGACCCCTTCTCGCCCTCGCGCGCATCCCAGCAGGTCGCGGTCTTCGCCCCCGACAGCATGAGCGCGAGCAGCGAATCGGCAAGCGCCGGACCATCGCCGAACGCCCAGCGGTCGGCCTCGTTTTCGGGCTTGGGATTTTCGGTCGCGGGTTCGCTTGCCATGACGCGCCGGTCCTAGCACAAGTCGCCGCGATGACCGAACCCCCCGTATCCGCCGCCGTCCTCAATCTCGGCACGCGCGGCTCGCCGCTGGCGCTGGCGCAGGCGAACATGTTCGCCGCCCTGGTG
>CAXTSL010000064.1:0-18669 GCA_964246975.1 uncultured Sphingomonadaceae bacterium | reverse complement strand
CCTCGATCTCCTCGGGGCGCGGGTCGCCGGGGCGGTGCAGCACGCGCTGCCGCTTGACCTCGACGACGACCTGCTTGGTGCGCCCGTGGCTGAAGCTTTGCTTGACCTTGCCGACCTCGACGGTCTTGCCGAGACCGAGGGGGGCGCGCATGCCGAGCTTGGGCTTGTTGTCGTCACTCATGCCGGAACCTGAAACCCTTCGTTGTCCGCCGATGGACCCTCCACCGGCGCGTCTTCCGTCTTCTCGCCCAGACCGCTGAATGCCAGCCACCGCTCGACCGCCGCCATGACGCGGGCCGCCGTCGCTGCGTCGCAGACGGCGGCGTGTACAACATTTTCGCGCCCCAAGGCCAACGACAATCGTTCGCGCGTCACCGGCAGCGTCAGCTTGCGCGTGTCGCGTGCCTTGCGGCGGATTTTCTCCAGCCCGTCGGCAGCCGCGTCGCTGGCGTGGATGAGCAGCTTGACCCGGCCCGCCAGAAGGGCGTCACCGATCCGCTCGCCGCCCCAGATAAGGCTCCCCGCCTTGTTCGCCAACCCCAGCGTGTCGAAGACGCGGCGTTCGAGGCCACTTTCGATGCGCTCGACGAGGTCGTCGGGAACGGCGATCTGCGGCGTCTTAAAGGCGCGGATCAGGCTCCCGCGCAGTTTGCCCTTGGCGAGCGCCGTCGCGATCAGCGCCCGGTCGGGCGTCACCCATGCGCCGCGCCCCGGTGCCTTCGCCCCGAGATCGGGAGCGACCGCACCGTCGGCATCGAGTGCGAGGCGAATCAAATCGCCCCGACCGCCATGCTCACCCGAAACTATGCAACGCCGCTCGGGCTCATCCTTGGACATCCGCGAGAGCGACCTCCCCGGACTTGTCCCCGGCGGCATCCTCGTCCTCGAACCAGTGCGCGCGCGCCGCCATGATGATGCGGTTGCCGACCTCGTCGCCGAGCTTGAAGGTCCGTAGGATGCCAGTGCGCGCGTCGACCAGCTCGTCGGTCGCGAGGTCGCCCAGGTCGTCGAGCGTCTTGATGCCCTTGCCGCCGAGCACGACGAGCATCGCCTCGGTCAGCCCTTCGATTTCGGCGAGCGCGTCCTCGACACCCAAACCCTGACGTTCGGCGCGCGCTGCCGCCTCGCGGCGTTCGAGCGCCTCGGCGGCGCGGCTCTGGAGTTCGGTCGCAAGGTCGTCGTCGAAGCCCTCGATCGACGCGAGTTCGTCGAGCTCGACGTACGCAACTTCCTCGAGCTGGCTGAAGCCCTCTGCGACGAGCAGCTGTGCCAGCGTCTCGTCGACATCGAGCTGGCTGACGAACATCTCCGAACGCTCGACGAATTCCTTCTGGCGGCGTTCACTCTCGTCGGCTTCGGTCATGATGTCGATCTGGCGACCGGTCAGCGCGCTGGCGAGGCGGACGTTCTGGCCACGTCGCCCAATCGCGAGGCTGAGCTGATCGTCGGGGACCACCACGTCGATGCGGTTGTCCTCCTCGTCCATCACCACCTTGGCGACCTCGGCGGGTTGCAGCGCGTTGACGACGAAGGTCGCGACATCGGGCGACCACGGGATGATGTCGATCTTCTCGCCCTGAAGTTCCTGCACGACCGCCTGAACCCGCGACCCCTTCATTCCGACGCACGCGCCGACGGGATCGATGCTCGAATCACGGCTGATCACGCCGATCTTGGCGCGGCTGCCGGGGTCGCGCGCCACCGCCTTGATCTCGATAATGCCGTCGTAGATTTCGGGGACTTCCTGCGCGAACAGCTTCTTCATAAAGTCGCCCGCCGCGCGGCTGAGGAAGATTTGCGGTCCGCGCACTTCGCGGCGCACGCTCATGATTAGCGAGCGGACACGGTCGCCGGGCCGCAGCACCTCGCGCGGGATCTGCTGGTCGCGGCGGATGACGCCTTCGGCCTTGCCGAGATCGACGACGACATGGCCGAACTCGGCGCGCTTGACGAGGCCGGTGATGATCTCGCCCTGGCGGTCCTTGTATTCCTCGTACTGGCGGTCGCGCTCGGCGTCCCTCACCTTCTGGACGATGACCTGCTTGGCGGCCATCGCGGCGATGCGCCCGAACTCGATGGGGGGCAGCGGATCGACGATGTAGTCGCCGACGACCGCGCCCGCCTGGAGCTTCTGCGCGTCGGCGGGCGACACCTGCTTGAAGAAGTCCTCGGGCTCCTCGACGACTTCGAGGACCCGCCACAACTGCAGATCGCCGGTCTTGGCGTCCAATTTGGCGCGAATGTCGTTCTCGACGCCGTAGCGCGAGCGCGCGGCGCGCTGGATCGCCTCCTCCATCGCCTCGATGACGATCTTGCGGTCGATCAGCTTCTCGCGCGCCACCGCGTCGGCGATGGCGATCAGCTCGGCGCGGTTGGCGGTGACGTTGGGGGTGGGTGCGGCGGCTGCGGCCATGATCTAGTCCTCGTCGCTGTTGTCGTTGGCGGGCTCGCCCGCGTCCTCGATGATGTCGTCGAACTGCCCCATGTCGGGGTCGCCGTCGAAGCCCGCCATCCCGGCGGGGCGCGTCGCGTTGATCAGGCGGTTGGTCAGCACCAGCTTGGCCCCGCTCATGCTCGCCAGCGGAACCGTCACCGCGCCTTGGCCCGGCACCGCGATGATCGCCGCGTCACCGCTGGCGCTGAGCCCGTTGATGACGCCATGGATATTCTTCTTGCCGTCAACCGGCGCGGCGAGCCGCACACGAACGTCGTGCGTCGCCCAGCGCGTCCAGTCGGCGGGCCGGGTGAGGGGGCGGTCGATGCCCGGCGACGAGACCTCCAACTGATATTCGCTCTCGATCGGGTCGGCGGCGTCGAGCACGTCGGACAGCGCGCGACTGATCGCGGCGCATTTGTCGATGACGAGCTGCCCCGTCGCAGGGTCCTCGGCCATCACCTGCAACGTCGGCGCGGCCTTCGAACCGTTGAGCTGGACGCGCACCAGTTCGCAGCCATGGTCGCGAACGACGGGCTCGATGAGCGCGGTAAGGGCGGCGATATCGGTCAAACTACAGACGATCCGGAACATATGCGGGTGCAGCGGCGGCCGGGACGCCCCGGACCGACCTTACACCGGCATAACCATGTGGAAGATGAGCGCGCTATAGTCCGTGCGACCGCCCAAGGCAAGCGCCGGGTCGCGAGTCAGCCGTCCAGCACCCCCCGGACCCGCGCCGCCAGCACGGCCCCGTCGAACGGCTTGGGCAGCATCGCGTCGCCCAGTCCGCCACCTTCGGCGAAACCCGTCGTGAACAGGATCTTGAGTTCGGGGCGCAGCGTCAGCGCGGCGCTGGCGAGCGCAAGGCCGCCCATGCCGGGCATCACGACATCGGTGAACAACAGGCTGCCCGGCGGCAGCGCGGCGACCTCGCCCAGCGCCGCCTCGCCGCTGTCGGCCTCGACGACAGTGTAGCCCAGCGCCTGCAATTGTTCGGCGACATAGCTGCGGACATCGGCGTCGTCCTCGACGAGCAGGATGGTTTCGCTGCCGCCGCCGATGACAGCGGTCGCCGGTCCGGCGAGTGCGGCAGGCGCCGCGCCGTCGTGGCGGGGGAGCAGCAGCGTCACGCAAGTGCCTTCGCCGACGACGCTGTCGAAGCTCGCGTAGCCGTCCGATTGGCGGACGAAGCCATAGACCATCGACAGGCCGAGGCCGGTCCCCTCGCCGACCGCCTTGGTCGTGAAGAACGGTTCGAACACGCGCGCGGCGGCGGTGGCGTCGAGTCCGGTGCCGGTATCGCTTACCGATATCGCGATAAACACGCCCGGAGTCACATCGTATTCGGCGGCCTCCTTTGCCCCGACCGCGCGCGGTGCGACGCGAACCGCGATGCGCCCGCCGCCGGGCATCGCATCGCGCGCGTTGACGACGAGGTTGAGCAGTGCGCTCTCCAGCTGGTTACGGTCGACGCACACCGGGCCGCCCCCCGGCAGCGCGTCGATATCGATGGCGACGCTGCCGCCTGCGGCGCGGTCGAGCAGGTCGCGCAGGTCGGCAATCACCGCCGCCGGGTCGGTCGGCTGGGCATCGAGCGGCTGGCGGCGCGCGAACGCCAGCAGGCGACGGGTCAGCGCGGCGGCGCGCTCGGCCCCCTTGCCGGCATTGTCGAGCAGCCGCTGCGCGCGCCACCCGGCCGCGCTGACATCGCCGTCGAGCGCGCGCCGCGCGAGATCGAGATTGCCCGCGATGACCGTCAGCAAATTGTTGAAATCATGCGCGATGCCGCCCGTCAGCTGACCCACCGCTTCCATCTTCTGCGCTTGGCGCAAGGCGTTCTCGCTGACCACCAGCCGCCCCGCCGCCTCGCGCTCGGCGCGGATCGCCTCGGCGACCTGGCTCTTCAGCGTGTCCTTGAGGCGCTGTTCGAGCGCGCGCGCCCGGACGATGTCGCCGATGTCGATGGCGACCGCGACGAACGACTGTGGCGCACCGCGCTCATCCCGCGTCAGCGACACGTGCAGGCGCACCCAGACGCCCTCGCCGTCGGGGCGCAGATAGCGCTTTTCGAGCGTGTACGGCACGCCGGTATCGAGCAGCGTGCGCGCCGCCGCGACCGACGCCGCGACATCGTCGGGGTGCGTCAGCGCGGCGATCTCGCGACCCAAAAGATCGTCGCGCGTCCGCCCGACGATCGCACACAGGCCGTCGTTGACGAGCGTCAGCCGCCCGCGCAGGTCCTCGCGTCCGATACCCACCGCCGCCTGATCGACGATCGCGGCGAGATCCTCGCGGCTGTCGAGCGCGGCGCGCGCGGCGAAATCGCGCTCGGCGATCAGCGCGCGGCTGCGGTCCCGCTCGGCGCGGAGCGTCTCGAGCACGCCGAGCAGACCGTCGATGGTCGCGATGGTGACGCCGAAGACGCCCGCGAAGGCGAACAGGGCGACCGCCGTCGAACCGTCGCTCGCGATGCCGAGATATGGCGGCACGATGAACGCCCATGCCGCGAGCAACGACAGCAGCGCCGCGATGACGCCCGGACCGCGCCCGGCGACGACGGTGACGAGAATGACCAGCGGAAAGAACGTCAGGTATGGAAAATTGCCCTTGAGCATGCCCGCGAGAGGCAGCCGCAGGCCAAGCCCGACCGTCGTCGCCACAACGGCAAAGATATAGCCCGCGAGCGGCTTGTCCCGCAGCCGTCCGACCGGCGACTTTCGCTCCGCCATCGCTGTACGCCCCACCACCCGGGCGGAGCCTGCCCTAAAACCTGCAGCGACTCAACGCAGGCCGCGCCCTCTCAGGCCGCGAGGGCCTCGCCGCCCCACAACGCGGTCCGATACCGCGCGAAGCACCGCGCCCCGCAATCGAGCCGCAGCAGCGCGCCCTCGGCCAGATAACGCGCGGCTTGCGGAAATTCGCGGACGATCGGGTGCAGCGCCTCGGCATTCCACGCCGCGCTGTGTTTGACGTCGAGCACCGCGTGGAGGTCGAAATAGCGGCGATCCTTGTCGCCGTAGCCCAGCCGCCGCAGCCCCGCCGCGACCGCCGCCGAACGCGCCGGCGCGGTGAGCTCGATGACGCCGAGCGCGCCCACCGACTGCCAGACATAGCGCCGCGATGTGGCAAAGGCGACCATCGAGTTCGCCAGCGCGAGGCTCTCGGGCACGGTCGTCTCGATCTCGGCGCTGATATCGAGCCGGTCGGCGAGGGCATCGAGCATCGGGCCGTGCATCCCGGCCATGTTGCCGCGACCCATCTCGTCCCAATAGTTGCGCGCCAGTTCCATCTTGGCGCGCGGCGGCAGCTTGACCTGCGTCAGCGCGACGAGGTCGTCGAAGCCAGCTTCGCCGGCGATTTCCTGCATCAAATACCAACGCAGGTCGGCAAGCGTCGCGTGTTCCGCAAGCCACGGGAACAACGGATCGCCCTGACCGGGACCATCCGCCAGCAACGCCTCGAACCACGCGACGAACGCGTCCGCATCGGTCGGAACGTCGGCGACGCGCGGCGCAATGGCGGCGCGTTCGGCCTCGATCCAGCGACCCTCGGCATGACGCATCGCCGTCTCGCGGTCGAGGTCGGCCGCCCAGTCGGCGCGCGGCTGGGCAACCGCCAGCCGGTCGCGGTTGAAGTGGCTCAGCCTCTGCTGAAAGCGATCGGCGCGCAGTTCGGTCAGGCCGCCATTGGCGGTCACGAGGGTCAGCATCGAGAGGGCTCCGCAAGGCTCGCGCGGCTGATGATGCCGCTGTTCATGCTGGGGAAACCCGCGACCCGGCGGCCGGGTTCCGGGTGCGGCATCAAAGCTCGATGAGGCGGTCGGGCAGCTCGTTGGGGTTGTCGGCGACATCGGGCGGGAAATGCTCGGCGAGCACCGCGCCAGCCAGCGCGATGGCATCGACGAAGCCCCGCGCTGGGTCGCCCGCCTTGAAGCCGGCGAGCAGCGCCGCGACGGTCGCCCCCCAATGTTCGGGCGCGACCTTGGCATAGATGCCGCTGTCGGCGACGACTTCGGCAATGCGGTCGGGGACCGAGGCGTAGATCAGCACGCCCGTCGCGGCGCGCGTCCGACCCATGCCGCGCGCGCGGAACTGGCTCAGCGCCTCGGCATGGACGCGGTCGCGGCGGATGGTGCGCGGCGTCAGCGTCGCGCCCGCGCCCGTCCAGACGAGCAGCGCGGCGGCGCTTACGAAAATCAACAGCTGGATCACCGCATAGGCTTCGAGCGCGGCACGCAGGTCGGCGGCCGGGTCGCCCGCGTCCCACGCGCGCCACGGCAGCGCGTTGGCGAAATCGAGGCCCAGCCACGCCGCGCCGAACGGCAGCGCGAACGCGAGCAACACGGCGATCGTCAGCCCGGTCGCGGCGTATAACGGTCGCCGTTCGCTGACGACGCAAACGATCTCGCCGGCAGTGGTCGCCTCGGCCGCCGCGATCGCCGCTGCGATGCGCGCGCGTCCCGCGTCGTCGAAAGTCGGTTTCGCCGCCATCACCAGCCTCCCGACGCGCCGCCGCCGCCGAACGACCCGCCGCCGCCCGAGAAGCCGCCGCCGCCGCCGCCGCCACCGCCCCAGCCGCCGCCGCCCCAGCCCGAGCCGCCGCGCCCGCGTCCGCTCAGCATTTCGCTGGCGACGCCCCACAGGATGGCATTGCCGATTCCCGACGAGGCCGAGCGCGTGCCGCGCCGCCCCCGGAAGATCGAGAAGAAGATCCAGACCAGCACGATCGCCAGCCAGAACAGCCCGCTGAAGCCGCTGCCGCTCGCATGGCGGCGCTCGGCGCGCGGTTGCGCCTCGGCCGCCGCAACCTGCGCGCGCGCTTCGCCCGGCGGCAGTTGTAACTGCGCGATCAGCGCGTCGGTCCCCGCGACGATACCGCCGGGCATGTCGCCGACCTTGAACGCCGGGATGATGTCGCGCCGGATGATCGTCTCGGACAATGCGTCGGTCAGCCGTGCTTCGAGGCCGTACCCCGTCTCGATCCGGACTTTGCGATCGCTCGGCGCGACGAGCAGGATGACGCCGTTGTTGGTGCCTTTCTGGCCGATGCCCCAGGCGCGACCGAGCTGATAGCCGTAGTCCTCGATCGGCAGTCCCCCAAGCGACGGCACGGTGGCGACAACGAGCTGCGTGCCCGTCGCCGTCTCGAGCGCCGCGAGCTTGGCGTCGAGCGCGGCGGCGGTTTCGGGCGGCAGGACATGCGCCGCGTCGGTGACGCGGCCGGTCAGCGGCGGGAAGGTCGGGGCCGCCCACGCGGCACCGGCGACGCTCGCCAGTACCAGCGCGATCAGCCACACCCACCCCCGCCAGAGGGCGGGGGCGCGGCTCAGAACGTCACCGTCGAGGCTTTGTCGCTGCCCGCGGCAGCAGTGAACGGCTGCAGCGGCTTGGCCCCATAGATCACCTTCGCGCCGATGACGCTCGGGAAGGTCCGGATTTCCGTGTTATAGTCGCGCACGCTCTCGTTATAGTCGCGGCGCGCGACGTTGATGCGGTTCTCTGTGCCCTCGATCTGCGACTGGAGATTGAGGAACTGCTCGTTGGCCTTGAGATCGGGATATTTCTCGACGCTGACCAACAGCCGCCCGAGCGAACCCGACAGCTGGTCCTGCGCCGCCTGGAAATTCTGCACCTGCGCCGAATCCGACAGCTTCGACGGGTCGACGGTGATCGACGTCGCCTTGGCGCGCGCGTTGGTCACCTCGACGAGCGTGCCCTGCTCGAACTTGGCATAGCCCTTGACCGTCGAGACGAGGTTGGGGATCAGGTCGGCGCGGCGCTGATAGGCACCCTGCACGTCGGCCCATTTCGCCTTGGCGGTCTCTTCCTTCGCCGGAATCGTGTTGACGCCGCAGCCCGTCAGCGTCGCGGCCGCCGCGAGCGGCAGGGCAAGGCGGGCGAGAGTACGAACGGTCATCGAGGTCTCCTCAGGCGGCGAACCGGCCGATCCGGCTGCGTCAGCGGTAAAATAGGTGTGTTACGCCCGCGCAACAGGGGGGTTGCGAAGATTTTGTGCCGACCCCGCGCCAAGTTGCCCTCTTGTCCCGACGCGTTGCTTGAGCCCTTATGCGCCGACGGCACGAAGGGGATCGGTCATGCTTGGTGAATTCAAGGCGTTTGTGCTGCGCGGCAACGTTCTCGACCTCGCGGTCGCGGTCCTGATCGGCGCTGCCTTCGGGACGGTCGTTGCGTCGCTGACCGACGACCTGATCACGCCGTTGATCGGGCTCCTGACGGGCGGCATCGACTTTTCGCATCTGTTTGTCCGCCTCGGCGAGATCCCGGCGTCATATAACGGCGATCCGCTCGACTACGCGGCGTTGAAGAAGGCGGGTGTGCCGCTGCTCGGCTACGGTCGCTTCCTCGCGACGATCTTGAACTTCGTCATTGTCGCGGCGGCGATCTTCCTCATCGTTCGGGTTGCGAACCGGATCGTCGCTCCCGCCGCGGTCGCCGACGCAGGCCCAACACCGAGCGAGGCGCTGCTCGCCGAAATTCGCGACGAACTTCGCGCGCGCCCGCTCGTGTAAGCCGTCATCGGCGCGACCAGCAAAAGGCCGGACCGCCTCGCGGCGGCCCGGCCCGTTGCGACCCGTCTAGCGCGGGCAATCAGTCGCGGCGGCCGCTGACCAGCCAGCCGATCAGGAAGCCGAGCGCGATACCGCCCGCGAGCACCGCGACGGGTTGCTCCTGCACGGCGGCCTTGGCGCGCTCCGCACCCTCGCTGGCGTAGCGGCTGGCGGTCTCGCGCGCGCGCTGCACCGACTCGGGCGCGTTGTCGGCCCACTCGCTAACCTTGTCGCGGGCCTTGCCATAGGCATCCTGGACCTTGCCCTTGATCTCGTCGACCTTGCCCGAAACCTGCGTCTTGGTGTCGCCGGTGACGTCGCCGACGAAGCCTTCGGCCTTGCCGCCGAACTCGTTGAGCGTACCTTCGACGGTGTCGCTGTTGATTGCCACGATATGATCCTTTCGATTCTGAAACGGTGCAGCCGACATAGTGCCGGCGTTGCGGACGCACAACGAGCGCATTTGGAAAAGGTTCACCGGGCGCGCTAAAGCGTGGCCGATGAACGCCCCACCGCCCGATGCCAGCGACGAACCCAGCCCCGTCGGCGCGTTGCGCGCGATGCTCGACACCGGCACGCTCGCGGTCCGCATTCTCAATGCGCCGCGTCCGCTGTTCGGCGACGTCTATTACCGCCTGCTGCACGAAAGCTGGCCGCGCCTGCTGCTGCAGTTCGTCGTCGCCTTCGTCGCCTTCAACCTGGCCTTCGCCGGGCTTTACACGCTCGATCCGCACGGCCTCGACATCGTCAGCGGCGAGCGCGAGATGCCGCGTTACTGGCGCGCCTTCTTCTTCAGCGTCCATACGCTCGTCACCATCGGCTATGGCAACGTCGCGCCCGCGACGATCTATGCCAATGTCATTGTCGTCGTCGAGGCGATGACCGGGGTGCTCGGCTTCGCGCTGACCACCGGCCTCGTCTTCGCGCGCTTCGCCCGCCCCACGGCGCTCGTCCAGTTCACCAAGGCCGCCGTCGTCGCGCCCTTCGAGGGCGTGCCGTCGATCATGCTGCGCGCCGTCAACCAGCGCCACAATCTGATTCTCGAGGCGACTGCGCGGATGTCGCTGCTGCGCGCCGTCAAGGACGAGGACGGGCGGCTGATGCGGCGCTTCTACGATCTCGACCTCGTGCGGTCCGACAATCCGGTGTTCGCGCTGAGCTGGACGATCATTCATCCGATCACCCCCGCCAGCCCGTTCCATGGCCTGAGCGAGGACCAGATCCGCGCCTCGGAGGACGAGTTGATCGTCGTCATCGCGGGCACCGACGCGAGCATGGCGCAGACGATCCACGCGCGCACCGCCTACGCGGCATCGAAATTGCGCTGGAACGCGCGCTTCGCCGACATCCTCGGCATCGCCGACGACGGTCAGCGCACCCTCGACTATGCGCGCTTCGATATGATCGAACCGCTGTAGCGCGTCTGGCGTCAGGCCCCGATGCCGCGTAGCTTCGACCGTGCAGGCAGGGGACGAGGCGATGACCAAGGGACAGGTGCTCGTCACCGGCGCGTCGGGCTATATCGCGGGGTTCGTCATCCAGGCGTTGATCGCCGATGGCTGGCGGGTGCGCGGCACGGTCCGCAACGCTGGCAAGGGCGATACAGTGCGCGCCGCGTTGGGCCTGAGCGCCGCCGACCTGCCGCTGGTTGCCGCCGACCTCACCGCCGACGCGGGCTGGGCCGAGGCTGCGGCAGGCTGCGATTACGTCCAGCACATCGCCTCGCCGCTGCCGCTGGGCGTGCCCAGGACCGACGACGAGCTGATCGTGCCCGCCCGCGACGGTGCGTTGCGCGTCCTCGCGGCGGCGCGCGACGCCGGGGTCCGGCGCGTCGTCATGACCTCGTCGACCGCCGCCATCTGCTACGGCATGCGGACCGCCAGCCAGACCTTCACCGAGGCCGACTGGAGCGACCTCGCGTCGCCCGACACCTATGCCTATGTCAAATCCAAGACCATCGCCGAGCGCGCCGCGCGCGACTGGATCGCGACCGAGGGCGGACAACTCGAGTTCTGCACGATCAATCCCGGCATGGTGCTGGGGCCGGTGCTCGGCGGCGATTTCTCAGGCTCGCTGGCGGTGATCACCAAGCTTCTCGACGGAGCGCTGCCCGGCACCCCGCGCTTCGGCTTTCCGATCGTCGACGTGCGCGACATCGCCGCCGCGCACCTGCGCGCGATGACCGCACCCGACATGGCCAACGAGCGCTTCCTGTGCGCCGGGCAATTCCTGTGGATGCGCGATATCGCCGACATCCTGCGCGCCCGCCTCGGCGACAAGGCGAAGCGCGTGCCGACGCGGTCGATCCCCGACTGGCTGGTGCGCCTGCTGTCGCGCTTCGATGCGGAGGTGCGGATGGTCCTGCCCGAACTCGGGCGCGAGCGCATCTGCGATGCTGGCCATGCCAAATCAACGCTCGGCTGGGCGATGCGTCCTGCCGAGGAGACCGTTGTCGACTGCGCGCGCAGCCTGATCGCGCAGGGCTTGGTTAAGAGTTAGTTACCGAACAAGTGTCGGTATTTCTTACACATCGAAGCGACGCTTGGCCGTAACGATCTGATTCTAAAGTGGACAGAAGTTGGCCCGTTTCTTGCTCCGTGGTCGACACGTTGCAGTTCGCAGTTCTGGCCGGAGATTGTCATGCTGAAATTCGTTGTTGCTTGCGCGCTGACCGCTGCGGCGGTTGCCGCCCCCGCCACCGCCGTGACGGTCGTCGGGGCGACGCGCATCGTCGTCACCAACGCCATCCCGACGTGGCTCCAGGTTGCGGAAGTTCAGGCGGTCAGCTTCGGTGCGGTCAACGTCGCAGCGGCGGCGAACGGCGGCACGGCCAGCGGATCGGCCGAGTACCAGAACAACGGTTTCGCGACGCCCGACAAGGCGATCGACGGCAATACCGGCGGCAATTACTACTCCGACACGATCTATCACAGCGGCACGACCGGCGGCGACCAGTTCCTGCAAGTCCTGTTCGCGCCGACGACGCTGGCCAGCCTGACGATCTACGGCCGCACCGACTGCTGCCACAATCGCGACATCTACGGCTACGCGATCTACGCGGGCGAGGTGCTGCTGACCTCGGGCACCCTCGACACCACCGGCGCCCCGTCGGGCACCGTGAAGTTCGACGCGCCGGTCAACGGCGTTCCCGAGCCGGCGACCTGGGGCCTGATGCTCGCCGGTTTCGCGATGGTCGGCGTCGCCGCCCGCCGCCGCTCGACGCGCACCGTCGCCGCCTGATTGCAGGCCCGACACCAGATCAGCGCCGCCGGGGCAGCCCGGCGGCGCTTTTCGTTTGCGGCAGCGCCCGCTAGAGCCACCGCATAATCGGCGAGGACTGTGCAGCACATGCAGACGATCGGCGTCATCGGCGCGGGACTGATGGGCAACGGCATTGCGCATGTCGCGGCGCTCGGCGGCTACGACGTGATCCTGTCGGATGTCGCGATCGAGCGCGCCGAGGCGGCGCTCAAGACCATCGAGAAGAATTTGGGTCGGGGCGTATCGAAGGGCGTGCTGACCGCCGACGCCGCTGCCTCGGCGCTCTCCCGCATTGCGCCAACTGCCGATGCCGCGCGCTTCGGCAACTGCGACCTCGTCATCGAGGCGGCGACCGAGAACGAGGGCGTCAAGGGCCGCATCTTCGCCGACCTCTGTCCGCGCCTGCGCCCCGATGCGCTGCTCGCCACCAACACTTCGTCGATCTCGATCACGCGTCTCGCCAGCCTGACCGATCGGCCCGAGCGCTTCACCGGGCTGCATTTCTTCAATCCTGTGCCGCTGATGGCACTCGTCGAGATCATCCCCGGCCTCGCCACCTCCGCCGCGACGAGGGCGGCGATGCACGGCTTCGCGACGCGCCTCGGCAAGACTGCGGTCGAGGCTGCCGATGCCCCCGCCTTCATCGTCAACCGCATCCTGTGCCCGATGCTCAACGAGGCGATCTTCGCGCTCGGCGAAGGCGTCGGGTCGGTCGCCGATATCGACGCGGGGCTCAAGCTCGGCGCCAACCACCCGATGGGGCCGCTGACGCTCGCCGATTTCGTCGGGCTCGACACGCTGCTCAGCATCATGCGGGTCATGCAGGACGCGACCGGCGACCCGAAATACCGCCCCGCGCCGCTGCTGGTGAAATACGTCGAAGCGGGCTGGTACGGGAAAAAATCGGGGCGGGGCTTCTACGACTACAGTCGCCCGGAGCCGGTGCCGACGCGCTAAACGGTCGTCGCAGCGGTCGCGACGCGCCTGAAAGAAAAGGCCGCCCGGTTGCCCGGGCGGCCAAGACGTCCTGTGGCGGGGAGGGTTCCGCCCGTCGGACGGAATCAGTTGCTGGCGGGCGCGGGCGTCGCGGCGAGCTGCGCGGTATCGACGCCGAGGAGCTTGGCGGCGGCGGCGAACTTCGTCTTCGCCTCGAAGCGGTTGTCGGCGGCGCACATCGCCTCGCCGGTCTTGACGTTGAGCAGCGCCTTGCGCGCCACGGCGGGGTCGGCGGTCGCGGCGGCGGCGCGCAGCTGCGCCGGGGCGGCGGTGCAGTCGACCGCGGTCGCGGCGGCAGCAGGGCTGGTCGCGGTGCCGAGGAACGCCGCGCTGGCAGCCAGGGCGATCGGGGCGACGACGAGGAAACGACGGATCATGACTACTCTCCTGCGCGGGGCCGGAGGCGGAATGCCCGGGGCCGTGTTGAGCCTTACTCAGAACTACTGAGTGGTGCTTTAAGTCAGACTCAGAACGCCCGTCAAGCGGAATTTGAGCGGCGGTCAGAAGTTTTTCTTTCAGGCGCGATCGCCACGGTGGATCGAGCTTCGAAGCGCGGTCAAAGCAGTGCCGTCGCCGTCTGCCACCACTCGGCCGGGCACGCATCCATCGCCGCATCGCGCGACTCGGGCGAGTCGAACAGCGCGAAGCAGGTCGCGCCCGACCCCGACATGCGCGCCAGCGTGACGCCGTGTCGCGCCGCAAGCCATGTCAGGACTTCAGCGATGATGGGCGCGATGGCGACGGCGGGGACGGTCAGATCGTTGCGGAGTTCGCCCAGCGGTCTTCGCACGTCGAGCCGCCCCCGGTCGATGCCGTCCCAGCCCGCGAACACCGGCCCCGTTGGCACCGCGACGCGCGGATTGACGAGCAGCACGGGCGTTCCCGCCCAGTCGGTCGCGAGTGGGGCCAGCGCCGCGCCCGTGCCGCCGCCCAGGCACGCGCGGCTGAGCACGCACGCCGGCACGTCGGCGCCCAGTCCAGCGGCGATGTCGAGCAGGCGCGCCTCGGGCCAGTCGAGGCCCCACAACCGGTCGAGCAGCCGCAGCGCCGCCGCCGCGTCTGCCGAGCCCCCGCCGAGGCCCGCCGCGACCGGAATGCGCTTGTCGAGCGCCAGCGCCGCGCCACGCGTCTCCCCCGTTGCCGCCGCCAGCGCGCGCGCGGCGCGCAGCACGAGATTGTCGCCGCCCGCCCCCGCTGCGTCGGCGAAAGGCCCGGTCAGCCGCAGCGACAGCCCGTCGGCGACTTCGGCAGTCAGCGTGTCGCCGAACGCGGTGAACGCGAAGATCGTCTCGAGGTCGTGATAGCCATCGGCGCGCCGCGCCCGAACGTGGAGCGCGAGGTTCAGCTTGGCGGGCGCGTGTTCGGCGTGGCGTTGGGCCAACCCCCGTCTCCCTTGCTCGCCAGCGCGGCGTCGAGGCCATAGTCGAGCTTGGCCGCAACGCCTGCCTTGGCTTTGGCGTCGGTGCCGAGATCGAGCGCGGCGCGCCAGCGAAAGCGCGCCTCGATCCGCCGCCCGAGCCGCCAATAGGCGTCGCCGAGATGCTCGTTAATCGTCGGGTCGCCGGGTTCGGCGGCGACGGCGCGCTCAAGTGCCGCCGCCGCGCCCGCATAGTCGCCGAGCCGGTAGTCGGCCCAGCCGAGCGAATCGGAAATGAAGCCATCGTCGGGGCGGAGCTTGGCAGCGCGCGCGATCAGCGCGCGCGCGGCGGGCACCGACTGCCCCCGCCCGCTGTCACCATGATCGAGCAAGGCATAGCCCAGATAGTTGAGGACGGCGGGCTCGTCGGGGGCGAGCGCCAGCGCGCGGCGCAGGTCGGGCTCTGCAGCGGCCCAGTCGCCCGACTGTTCGAGGCTGGAGCCGCGCAGGAAATACAGGCCCCAGCCGGTCTTTCCGGCACCCGCCCCGACCGCAGCGTCGGGCGGCGCGAGCGCGATGGCGCGGCCATAGGCGCGCGCCGCGTCGGCGTGGCGCTCGGCCTTGCGGTACCAGTCGCCGAGCCGCGACCAGGCTTCGGCATTGGCCCCCGGCGCATTGGCGGCGGCTTCGAGGAGGACACGCGCCTCCGCCTCGCGCCCGGCGGCGCTCAGCACTTCGGCGCGGCGCGCGCGCGCCGTCGGTGCCAGCGGATCGCTGGCGGGGATGCGCGCATAGGCCGCGAGTGCCGCGTCGCGCCGGTCGCTGCGCGCCAGCACGTCGCCCGCGAGCAGCCATGTCGTCGCGCTGTCGGGGCCGAGGAAACTTGCGACGCGGACAAGGGTCAGCGCCAGCGGCACCGGCTTGTCCGCCGACAGGTCGATCGCGAGACGCGCGCAGACCAAAGCGATCGCCGCCTTGGGGTCGGGGGCGACCGCACCGATGCGCTTGCCCTCGTCGAGGCGCCGCCGCGCCGCGTCGATCTGCGCGCCGTCGTGGCGGTCGAGCAGCGCCTTGGCCTCCGCCGTGCGCCCGGCGCGATCGAGGGCGTCGGCCTCGCCGATCCGCAGATACTGAATCCCCGATGCGCCGGGAACACCCGCGAGAAACCCGTGATAGGCCCCCGCCGCCTCGTTGAACCGCCCAGCGGCGGCGAGCAGAT
Source organism: uncultured Sphingomonadaceae bacterium (assembly GCA_964246975.1). Classification (GTDB taxonomy): domain Bacteria; phylum Pseudomonadota; class Alphaproteobacteria; order Sphingomonadales; family Sphingomonadaceae; genus Glacieibacterium. Next base: position 2,831 of record CAXTSL010000064.1, on the reverse strand, counting down.
GGGCGCGATGCTCGGCGACGTAGGAACGTGTGAAGCCGGTGTATTTGGCCGGGTCGAGCAGGGCCAGCGCCGCATCGACATGGCCGCGCGCATACAGGGTCCACGCCTCGACCAACGGCCCGAGAACGACGAAATAGCCCGCCGTCGCGAGCGCCGGACGCAGCTCGTCGACGGTCGCCCAGTCGCGGCGCTTGAGCGCGGCGGCGAGGCGGACCAGCGCGACATTGGCGTCGCTCGCGTCGCCGCGGCTCAGCCGTCCGGCGAGTTCGACCGCGAGCCGCTCGTCGCCCGCATCGACCGCGAAGTTGAACGCCCGCAAGGCGAGCCCGGTGTCCGACGGGTCGCGCAACCGCGCGTCGTCGATGTAACGCGCCGCGTCGCCGAGTCGGTCGTCGTCATAGGCGAAGCGGCCGAGGATATAGCCGTGCAGCGCGCTATCGGCCCCGCGTGGTACCGCCTGCAGCGGTACGGCGGCCAGCATGAGGGCAGGGACGGCGATCAGGGCGACCGGCAGGATGCGCTTCATCGCGGCATGATGCCCGCGCGAACGCCTGAAGTCGAGGCGGCGCGACGCGCGGCTAGCGGACGGTCACGACGGCGGTATCGAGGATGGTTCCCTCGGCGGCGCGCAGGACGAAACGATGCGTGCCCGGCAGCGGCCGCCAAAGCGCACCCGATTGCCCGCTGGCGAGCCGCCGACCGTCGACCTCGATACGCGCGCCCACGCCACTGCCTGCGGCGCGCACGCCGACACGCTGGCGGGCGGGCGGGATGTCGGGGTCGAGCGCGATGACCGACCCGTTGGCGGGGCTGATGAGGCGCGGGCGGCCGGTCGCGGCGGCGGCGACGCGGACGATGCCCAGCTGGGTGCCCGGCACGAACAGCTCGTCGCGCGGCGGCTCGACGGCGGGCACGAAGGCGACCCTTGCCGAGACGATTCCGGCGGCACGCGGCGGTGGGCGTCCCGGTGTCGCGCGGTGCAGGTACAGCATGACGTCGCGCCACGTCGGCCCCGCGCCGCTGACCCCCGATACGCCTGCAGCCATGCTGTCGCCCTCGAAATTGCCCGTCCATACCGCGACGGTGAAGCGGTCGGTGAAGCCGATGCACCAATTGTCGCGCAGCGCCTTCGAGGTGCCGGTCTTGACCGCCGCCCAGAACGGCAGCGCCAGCGCACTGTCGGAGCCGAAGGTCGCGGTGCGCGCGGCGCGGTCGCCAAGGATGTCGGCAACGATGCCCGCCGCCTGCGGGTCGAGCACCTGCCGGTCGCGCAGCACCGCAGCCGGTTCGACGCGCACCGGCGACCAGCGCCCGCCGCGCGCGAGACTGCGGTAAGCGGCGGACTGTTCGATCAGCGTCACCTCCGCCGAGCCGAGCGCGAGGCTGAAGCCGTAGTAATCGCCTTCGCGCGAAATGCCGCGGTAGCCGCTGTCGTAGAGCCGGTCGCGTAGCGCATCGACGCCGACCAGCAGCAGGGTGCGGACGGCGGGGACGTTGAGGCTGTTGCCCAATGCCGACCGGACGCTGACGGCACCGCGAAAGCTGCGATCGTAGTTCTGCGGGATGTACAGTCCGCTGGCGGTATCGAGATCGACCGGGGCGTCGTCGAGGATCGACGCGGCGGTGAGAAGTCTGCGTTCGATGGCGAGGCCGTAGAGGAAGGGCTTGAGCGTCGACCCCGCCTGACGCGGCGCGGCGGCCCCGTCGACGGCACCGCTGGTCGAGGCTGCCCCGCCCGAGGCGACATAGGCGAGCACGTCGCCGCTGGCGTTGTCGACGACGATCGCCGCGCCGTCGCGGACGTTGCGCGCGGCAAGGCTCGCGAGGCGGTGCGCGAGGGCTTGCCCCGCGAACATCTGAATGTCGACGTCGAGGGTCGTCCGGACGACGCGCGCGTCGGGGCCCAGCAGGCGCGCGGCGAGCTGCGGCGCGAGTGCCGGGTCGGGGGTCGGCGCGCGCGGGCCGAGGAGGCGGGCGGCGGTCGCTTCCAGGGCGGGGCAATCAGCGGGGGCAGCACGGCAGGCGCGCGCGGCGACACGCGCGGGCGATGCGGCGGGCGCGGGGATCAGCGCGGCGAGGACGAGCGCCTCGCTCGCGGTCAGCGCCGAAGCGGGGTGCCCCGCCAGCACGCGCGATGCGGCGTCGATGCCGACGAGGTCGCCGCGCCACGGCAGCAGGTTGAACCACGCCTCGAGAATTTGGTCCTTGGTCCAGCTGGCTTCGAGGGCACGCGCAGCGCGCGCCTGCATGACCTTCTGCCGCCACGACCGCTGCCCGCTGCGCCCGAGTCCGGGGGCGAGCAGCCCCGCGACCTGCATCGAGATCGTGCTCGCACCGCGCGCGCGCGTCCCCCGCAGCCGGTCGCGCAGCGCGCCGCCGACGGCGCGCCAGTCGATGCCGTGGTGGTCGCGGAAGCGCTTGTCCTCCTGGGCAACCGCAACGGCGACCATCGGCGCGGCGATGCTGTCGAGCGGTACCCAGTCGAGGCGGCGAACGCTGGGGTCGGCGCGGACGATGTCGAGTACGCGCCCGTCGCGGGCGAGGAGGCGGGCTTCGCTGCTGGCCCAGCGGGCGCGGGTTTGCGCGTAGGTCGGGAGGGGCGGGGGGGCGGTGAGGCAGGCTAGGACGAGCGTGGTGAGGGCGAGGGCCAGCAAAGCGATACGGGTGCGCGTCATTGCACGCGCTCGCGCCCTCCTTCCCCCTCCCACCCCCGGCGAAGCCGGAGAGGGGGGAGGGTCGGGGTGGGGGGTGTCGCCACGAGCACCGCGTCCCGCCCGGAGACACCCCACCCCGACCCTCCCCTCTCTCCGCTGCGCGGGGAGGGGAGGGGG
>CAXTSL010000063.1:6596-18715 GCA_964246975.1 uncultured Sphingomonadaceae bacterium | reverse complement strand
CCAGGAACTCGAAGATGTCGCGGTCCTTCATCGGCATCGCGTCGAGCGCCTCGGTGCCCGCATAAAGCTGCGCGGCGAGGCGCATGTATTCGAGCTTGACCGCCTCCAGCTCAGGCGTCGAATCCATCTCGAACACCGTGCACTTCTTGAGCCGCGAGCGCCGGATGGCGTCCAAATCGGGGAAATGCGCGAGGCGCTTCAACCCAGTCGCCGCGTTGAAGCGGTCGATCTCGTCGGTCGCGGCGCTGCGGTTGGCGATGACGCCCGCCATGCGGACCTCGTAATTCTTCGACTTGGCCTTGATCGCCGCGACGATGCGATTCATCGCGAAGATCGAGTCGAAGTCGTTCGCCGCGACGACGACGGCGCGCTCGGCATGCTGGAGCGGGGCGGCGAACCCGCCGCACACGACGTCGCCGAGCACGTCGAAAATCACGACGTCGGTGTCTTCGAGAAGATGATGCTGTTTCAGCAGCTTGACCGTCTGGCCGACGACATAGCCGCCGCAGCCGGTGCCCGCCGGGGGGCCGCCCGCCTCGATGCACATGACACCGTTGAAGCCGGTGAAGCAGAAATCCTCGGGCCGCAGTTCCTCGTGGTGGAAGTCGACCGTCTCGAGGACGTCGATGACGGTCGGCATCAGCTTCTTGGTCAGCGTGAAGGTCGAATCGTGCTTGGGATCGCAACCGATCTGCAGCACGCGCTTGCCGAGCAGCGACAGCGCGGCGCTGAGGTTCGAGCTGGTCGTCGACTTGCCGATGCCGCCCTTGCCATAGACTGCGAAAACCTTGGCGTTGCCGATCTTTTCGTTGGGGTCGAGCTTGACCTGCAGCGACCCCTCGCCGTCGGGGCGGGTGACTTTGGGGCGGTCGAGTTCGAGCACTGACATGTTATTTCCTTACGCCGCCATCGCCGTGACGCCTTCGAGCCGGTCTTCGAGATCGTCGTGCGCCGCGTGCAGCGCCGCGAGCGTCGCGGCATCGGGCCGCCACAGGTCGCGTTCGCACGCTTCGAGCAAGCGGCTGGCGACGCGCGCCGACGCCTTGGGATTGAGCGCCGAAATCCGCGCGCGCATCGCATCGTCGAGGACATAAGTCTCGCTGATCCGCTGATAGACCCACGGGTCGACCTGCCCCGTCGTCGCCGACCAGCCGAGCGTCGCGGTGACCTGCGCCTCGATGTTGCGGACGCCCTCGAAGCCGTGGCCAAGCATCGGCTCGTACCAGCCCGGGTTGAGCATCCGCGTCCGCGTTTCGAGCGCCACCTGCTCGCCGAGCGAGCGCACCTTGCCCGCGCCTTGCGTCTGGTCGCCGATATAGACCGGCGGCGGCGCACCGCCCTTGGCCTTCGCGACCGCGCGGCTGATCCCGCCCAATGTATCGACATACTGGTCGACGGTGGTGATGCCGAGTTCGAGCGATTCGAGGTTCTGATAGGCGAGGTCGACCGACGCGAGGCTGCTCGCGAGCAGCGCGGCGTGGCGCACCGGCGCGCCCGTCCGGCCATAGGCGAAACCTTTCTTGGCCTCGTAGGCGGCGGCGAGTTCGTCGGGGTCGGTCCAGACGCCCGAGTCGATCATCAGGTTGACGTTCGCGCCGTAGGCCCCTTCCGCGTTCGAATAGACGCGCAGGGCGGCGGTTTCTAGGTCGCAGCCGTGCGCCGCCATGTGCGCGAGGCTGTGCTTGCGGACAAAATTGAGGCTCTCGGGCTCGTCGGCGTCCGACGCCAGCCACGCGGCCTCGGCGAGCATCCGCGTCTGGAGCGGCAGCAGGTCGCGGAAGATGCCCGACAGCGTCGCGACGACGTCGATGCGCGGGCGCCCGAGTTCGGCAAGGCCGATCAGTTCGGCCCCCGCCAGCCGCCCATAGCTGTCGAAACGCGGCTTGGCCCCCATCAGCGCCAGCGCCTGCGCGATCTGCGCGCCTTCGGACTTGAGGTTGTCGGTGCCCCACAGAACCATCGCCACCGACTCAGGGATCTGCCCTGAATCCTCGACGTGGCGCGCGATCAGCCGCGCGGCTTGCGCCGCCCCGTCGGCGACGGCGAAGTTCGACGGCAGGCGGAAGGGGTCGAAGCCGTGGACGTTGCGCCCCGTCGGCATGATCTCGGGGCTGCGCAGCACGTCGCCCCCCGACACCGGGCGGATATAGCCGCCGTCGAGCGCGTGGATCAGCGCGGGCAGCTCGTATTCGCACGCCATCATCGCATCGAGGCGCGCGCGCTCGGCCGCGTCCATCGGCGGCATCGAATCAAGCATCTCGCCGCGCTCGGCGGCGCTGAGGATCTGCCCGACGATGTGCAGCCCGTGCGGGATCATCGTCGCCTCGATCTCGTAGAGGCGCGCGGCGAGCGCCCCGACATCGCTGCCGTCGAGGTCCATCGCTTCGGCCTGAGCGGCGATGACGGGGGCGAGCAGGTCGCGCTCGCCCTGCGCTTCGGGCTCGGTGGCGCGCCAGCGTTCGATCGACGCCTTGAGGTCGAGCAGGCCCTTGTACAGCCCCGCCTCGCCGACCGGCGGGGTCATATAGCTGACCAGTGTCGCCCCCGACCGGCGCTTGGCGATCGCGCCTTCGCTCGGGTTGTTCGCGGCGTAGAGGTAGATGTTGGGCAGGTCGCCGATCAGCCGCTCGGGCCAGCAATCGGCGGTCAGCCCCGCCTGCTTGCCCGGCATGAATTCGAGCGCGCCGTGGGTGCCGAAGTGCAGCACCGCGTGCGCGGCATAATCCTCGCGCAGCCAGCGGTAGAAGGTCGAAAACGCATGCGTCGGGGCGAACTGGCCCTCGAACAGCAGCTTCATCGGGTCGCCTTCGTAACCGAAGGCGGGCTGGATGCCGACGAGGATGTTGCCGAAGTCGGCCCCCAGGATGAAGACGCTGCGCCCGTCGCTCTGCTGGCGGCCCGGCGCGGGGCCCCAGGCCGCCTCGATTGTCGCAAGGTGCGGCTCGCGCGCGACGATGTCGTCGGCGGCGACGCGCGCATGGACGTTGGCGTCGGCCCCGAAGCGCTCGGCGTTGCCCTTGATGATGGCGTCACGCAGGTCGTCGACACTGGCGGGCAGGTCGACGGCATAGCCTGCCCGGTGCAGCGCCCCGAGCGTATTGAACAGCGATTCGAACACGCCGAGAAAGGCCGCGCTGCCCGTCGCCCCGGCGTTGGGCGGGAAGTTGAACAGCACGATAGCGATCTTGCGCGCGGCACGCTCGGTGCGGCGCAGCGTCGCGAGCTTGAGGACTTTCGCGGCGATGGCGTCGGCGCGTTCGGGGCACGAGCGCATTTCGCGCACCAGTCCGCCGGTCGGGAAGACGCAGTGCCGCGCACACCCCGCGCACGCCGCGTCAGAGCCGTCGGCACGCCCGCCGAAGACATGCGGCCCCGTCGCACCGTCCAACTCGGGCAACGCCACCATGATCGTCGACTCGATCGGCAGCAGCCCCTGACGGCTCGCACCCCATTGCTGGAGCGTCTGGAATTCGAGCGGGTGCGCCGCGAGATACGGCACGTCGAGCCTCGCCAGCACGTCCTCGGCCGCCGCGCTGTCGTTGTACGCCGGGCCGCCGACGAGGCTGAATCCGGTCAGCGAGACCAGCGCGTCGATCGTCGCATGCCCGTCGACCATGAAGAACTTGTCGATCGCGGGGCGCGCGTCGAGGCCGCTGGCGAAGGCGGGGATAACGCGCACCCCCTTCGCCTCGAACGCCGCGATGACGCCGTCGTAATGCGCCGCGTCGCGCCCGAGGACGTACGAACGCAGCAGCAGCAGGCCGACGGTGGCGGCGGGCGCTTGCGGAGACGGCAGTGCTGCCAGGTCCTCGCTCATCCGTCCGACAAGCGCCGGGTGATAGACGCCGACTTCGGGATAATCCTGGGGCAGCGCGGCGCGCGTCGTGCCCTTCAGCGCCGCGCGCGGCCCCGCCGCATAGCGGTCGACGAGGGCGCGGACCATCTGCACGACGTTGTCGTCCGACCCCGCCAGCCAGTATTGCAGCGTCAGGAAATACGCCCGCACGTCCTGCGCCGCGCCGGGGATGAACTTCAACAGCTTGGGCAGCCGCCGCAGCATTTTCATCTGCTTCTCGCCCGCACTCGCCCCCGGCTTGCCTGGCCCGCGCAGCTTCTTGAGCTGCGCCATCAGCCCCGTCGCGGGCTTGTCCATGCGGTACGCGCCCATCCGCGTCAGCCGCACGATCTCGCTCGCCGACATCAGGCCGAGCATCGCATCGCACGACTCGCGCCGCGCTTCGAGCGCGCCAGCCACGCACTTGATATGGTCCTCGAGGAACAGCATCGTCGAGATGACGATATCGCCGCGCGCGATGTCGCTCTGCACCCGGTCGAGCGCCGCGCCGCCGTTCGCGAAATCGGCCGCCGCGTGGAAATCGAGGTCGATGCCGCTGGCGGCAAGCGCCACCCCGGCGCGTTCGGCGGCACCGGCCAAGTGGTTGTCGAGCGTCACGATGACGACGCGCACCCTCGGCGTCACGCGCGCCGCTTCGGGGGTCGAGAAGGTGTCAACGCGCATGGTGCGCCTTGGCTTCGTAGAGCGTGTCGAGGGTGATCGCGCTCAGCTGCCTGGCGCTCGCATAGGCCTCGGTGTTGCGCCGTGCCTTGCCGCGCACGAAGAACGGGATTTTGAGCAGCTCGCGCTCGGCCTCGGCGGTCCAGCCGCCAACCTCAGCCCCCCTCCCCTCCGGGGAGGGGCCGGGGGTAGGCAGTGCGCCCACGCTCGACAGCACGTGTTCGGGCGGCGTTCCCACCCCCAACCCCTCCCCAGAGGGGAGGGGGGCAGAAGCGGCCCCATGGCCGCCGAGATGGCTCGCCCCCGCGCCGTCGTGAAACTCGAAATCGTCGCGGAACATCGTCAGCAGATGCTCTTCGAGCCCCATCACCAGCGGGTGCACCCAGGTGTCGAAAATGACGTTGGCGCCCTCGAAGCCCATCTGCGGGCTGTGGCGCGCCGGGAAGTCCTGGACATGGACGGGGGCCGAGATCACCGCGCACGGGATGCGCAGCCGCTTGGCGATGTGGCGCTCCATCTGCGTGCCGAGCACCAGTTCGCAGGCGCTCGCGGCGATCGCTTCCTCGACGGCGAGATAGTCGTCGGTGATCAGCGGCTCGACGCCGTATTTCTTCGCCGCCTCGCGAATATCGCGCGCGAATTCGCGGTTGTAGCAGCCCAGCCCGACAACCTCGAAGCCCAACTCTTCCGAGGCGACGCGCGCCGCGGCGACGGCATGCGTCGCGTCGCCGAAGATGAAGACGCGCTTGCCCGTCAGGTAGGTCGAATCGACCGAGCGCGACCACCAGGGCATCCGCGACCCCGCAGGGGCGGCGGGAACCGCCGCGCCGGTGATCGTGCCGACTTCGGCGAGGAATGCGTTGGTCGCGCCGATACCGATCGGGATCGTTTTCGTGAATTTCTGCCCGAAAGTCTTTTCGAGCCAGCGCGCCGCCGTGTCGCCCGTCTCGGGGTACATCAGCACGTTGAAATCCGCCGCGCCCAGCGTCCTGAGGTCGGCGGGCGACGCCCCCAGCGGCGCGACGACATGCACATCGACACCGAGGTCGGCGAGCAGCCGCGTCACTTCGATGACATCGTCGCGGTGGCGGAAGCCCAGCGCGGTCGGGCCGAGCAGGTTGGCGCGCGGGCGCCGGCCTTCGCGCGGGGCAGGGCGCACGCTCTGGTCGGCGAGCGTCCGCACAAGTTGGTAGAAGGTCTCCGCCGCGCCCCAGCATTCCTTGCGGCTATAACTCGGCAGTTCGAGCGCGATCACCGGGATCGGCAGGTTCATCGCCTGCGCGAGTCCCGCCGGATCGTCCTGGATCAGCTCGGCGGTGCAGGATGCGCCGACGATCATCGCCTGCGGCTGGAAGCGCTCGTAGGCGTCGCGCGCGGCGCCCTGGAACAACTCGGCGGTGTCGGTGCCGAGGTCGCGTGCCTGGAACGTGGTGTAGGTCACCGGAGGCCTTTTGCCGCGCCGCTCGATCATGGTGAACAGCAGGTCGGCATAGGTGTCGCCCTGCGGCGCGTGGAGGACGTAGTGCACCCCCTCCATCGCGGTGGCGACACGCATCGCGCCGACGTGCGGCGGGCCTTCGTAGGTCCACACCGTCAGCTGCATGGCAGGCTCCGGGGCAGGCTCGCGATCTTCGCCTGCCGCACCAGCGGCCGCGCGAAGAGTTCGGCGAGGTCGCCCGCCTGATCGAAACCGTGGACCGGCGAGAACACCAGCTCGATCGACCATTTGGTCGTCAAACCTTCGCGTTCGAGCGGGTTCGCGAGGCCGAGCCCGCAGACCGTCAGGTCGGGCCGCGCGGCGCGCACGCGGTCGAGCTGACGGTCGACATCCTGCCCCTCGCTGATCAGCACGTCCGCCGGGAGTGCGGCGAGTTCGGGCGCGAGGTGCGCGCGATGGAGGTACGGCGTGCCGACCTCGACGGGGATCATCCCCAGTTCGTTCGCCAGGAACCGCGCCAGCGGGATTTCGAGCTGCGAATCGGGGAAGAAGAAGATGCGCTTGCCCCGCAGGCGCTCGGCGTGGCGTTCGAGCGCGCGTTTCGCCCGCGCCCGCGCCGGAGCGATCGCCGCGCGAAAGTGCATTTCGTCGATGCCGAACGCCTGCGCGGCGGCGTGCAGCCACGCGGTCGTGCCCTCGGCCCCGAACGGGAACAGCGCGGGCAAATGCTTGCAGCCACGATCTTCCAAGGCCTGCGCGGTATCGCCGAGAAAGGGCTGGGCGAGCAGGAACACCGTCCCCGGCCCGATCTCGGGCAGGTCCTTGGCGCGACGCGGCGGCAGGCTGTCGACGCGGTCGATGCCGATCTCGGCGAACAGCCGGCGGAACTGGTCCTCGACGATGTCGGGCAGCGCGCCGACAATCAGCAGGCGGCGCGCATTCGTCGGCGCGACGGGACAGGCGGGGACGAGCGCGGCGAGGCAGGCGTCCTCGCCCTGCGTGAAGGTCGTCTCGATACCGCTGCCCGAATAGTTGAGGATCTTGACCCCCGGCTGCGTCGCCGACAGGCGCGCGGCGGCGCGGCTGAGATCGAGCTTGATGACTTCGCTGGGGCACGAGCCGACGAGGAACAGCAATTTGATCTCCGGACGGCGCGCCAGCAGGCGGGTGACGACGCGGTCGAGCTCCTCGTTGGCGTCGGCCAATCCGGCGAGGTCCCGCTCCTCGATGATCGCGGTGGCGAAGCGCGGCTCGGCAAATACCATGACGCCTGCGGCAGATTGCAACAGATGGGCGCAGGTGCGGCTGCCGACGACGAGGAAGAAGGCGTCCTGAACCTTGCGGTGGAGCCAGATGATGCCCGTCAGCCCGCAGAACACCTCGCGCTGGCCGCGCTCGCGCAGGATCGTGCGCGGGGCCGCTGCGGTGGCGAGGGCGGTATTCATGCCGGCACTGCCCCCGTGGGAGCGCCCGCCCCCTGCAGCCGCGCGGCGCGCAGCTTGAGGATGAACTGCGTCGCGTTGACGACGTAAGTCGTATAGGCGGCGAGGGCGAGCAGCATGCGGCCTGGTTCGGACAACAGCCCGAAGCCGAGACACACGAGATACGCCGTGTGCAGAGCCAGCACGAGCATCGAGAACACGTCTTCCCAATAGAAGGCGGGCGCGAACAGATAGCGCCCGAAAACGACTTTCTCCCAAATCGCGCCGGTGATCATGATCGTGTATAATAACAGCGTCTTGACGACGATCGACACCGTCGCGGCGAACGCGCCCTCGCCGGTATCGAGGTAGCGCAGCACCAGCACGACGCTGACCGCGAACGCGACGAACTGCACCGGCGCGAGCAGCCCCTGCACCAGCGTCCAGACCGTGTTGTCGCGGCGCGCGCGCTCCTCGGGCGTGTAGAGCGGACGTGCAGTTGCCATCGCTATGTCGTCCCCCCTTCCGCCACGGTGTTCACGCATCGCTGCCGACCCGGTTCTCTGCGTCCCTGCGCCAAAACCTAGCAGCGTCGCCCCCGCTGTCAATTGGATTGGACGTAAGGCGCAATTGACAGCATGTCGCGGAGATTGCCGCGCCAAATCCGGGATTGCCAGTGGCGCGCCAGCGGCATAGCGTGCTCATAACGGGGGCATAGACCGGAAAACGGCGATCCTCACGGCGACCGAGTGCAGGGCGTCGGCGGCAGGTGGGGATCGGCGGATGAGCTCGATACACGACTATCGGATCGCGGCGCGGGGCGGTTCGGGTGCGCCCGAGCCGCTCGCCGCCGAACTGCTGCCGTTTGCGCTCCATCGTCTCGTCGAGGGCGAGATCATTCCGCGCCTGCTGCTCGCGCACCGCGGCGATGCTGCCGCGCTGCGGCCAGCGGCGCTCGATTCCGGCACTGCCGAGCGTTTCGCCGTCGCGGCACTGCGGCAGGAGGCGTACGGCCTGCTCGTCGAGGTCGACGCGATGCTGGCGGGCGGTGCCAGCGTCGAGGGCATTTTCCTCGACGTGCTCGCCCCCGCCGCGCGCCACCTCGGCGTGATGTGGGATGCCGACGAATGCGATTTCGTCGATGTCACGATGGCGCTGTGGCGGCTGCAGGAGATCGTCCACGAACTCGCGGCGCGGATGCCCGGGGCCGCCGAACGGCGCGGCGGCGAACGGCGCGCGCTGTTCGCGCCGCTGCCCGGCGAACAGCACGGCTTCGGCTCGCTGATGGTCGAGGAATTCTTCCGGCGCGCCGGCTGGACGACGGCGAGCGAACTGTCGGCGACCGAGGCCGATCTGGTGGCGCTGGTCCGCAGCCGCTGGTTCGAACTCGTCGGGCTGACGGTGACCTGCGAGGCCCATGTCGAACGCCTGCCCGCGATCATCGGGCGCTTGCGGAGCGCCTCGCGCAACCCGCGTCTCGGCATCATGGTCGGCGGCAAGGTCTTCGTCGACCATCCCGAGCTGGCGCGCGGCTGCGGGGCCGACGCGACCGCCGCCGATGCGCGGCAGGCGGTTCTGGTCGCCGAGACGCTGCTCGACGTGCTCGCGCTGCGGGCCGACACACCGGTCGCCGGTCGTGGCTGACGCGGCGTCGCGTCGGGCGGACTAGGCGGCGATGGACCTGAACGCCTCGCTCGCCGGTACCGTGCCGTTCCGCGCCCCGGCGGCGCTGCTGCGCGGTCTCGACCCCGACCTCGCGGCGCGCGTCATCGCGGCGTCGGGGGATATCGCGCTGGTCCTCGACGGTGACGGCGTCATCCGCGATCTCGCGCTGGGCAGCGGCGACCTTGCCATCGACGGGATCGAGACGTGGCGCGACCGGCGCTGGATCGATACCGTGACCTCGGAGAGCCGCGGCAAGATCGAGGAGATGCTGCGCGACGCGCACGCCGCCCCGATGCGCTGGCGGCAGGTCAATCACCCGCTCGGCGGCGGCGACGTGCCGATCCGCTATCTCGCGCTCGATGCCGCCCCGGGAAATGGCGGGGGCGACGGTCGTGTCATCGCCATCGGGCGCGATATGCGCGCCGCCGCCGCTCTGCAGCAGCGGCTGCTCGCCGCGCAGCAGTCGATGGAGCGCGACTATGTCCGGCTCCGCCAGGCGGAGACGCGCTATCGCCTGTTGTTCGACGAATCGTCGGAGGCCGTCGTCATCGTCGACACCGCGTCGCGGCGAATCACCGAGGCCAATCCGGCGGCGCGCGGCCTCACGGGCGACGACGACCGGTTGAGCGGTCAGCCGTTGACGACGCTGTTCGACGCGGCGTCGCGCGATGCCGCGCTGACCCTGCTCGGTTCGGTCGCCGTCGCCGAACACCGTGCGCCGGTCCGGCTGACGACGGCGGGCGGCATCGCGGTGTCGATGTCGGCGACATTGTTCAGGCAGGACCGCGCCTCGTACTTTCTCGTCCGGCTGGTCGCCGGAGACAGCGTACCCGACGCCGCGACCGCCGATCGCCGCCTGATCGATGTTCTCGACCGCCTGCCCGACGCCTTCGTGCTGACCGACGCCAACCTCGACATCCTCAGCGAGAATGCGGCGTTCCTCGACCTGACCCAGTCGGCGCGTCACGCGGCGGTGCGTGGTGCACCGCTGGCGCGCTTCCTCGGGCGACCGGGCATCGACCTCGGCGTCCTCCTCCAGCAGCTACAGGCGCACGGCGCGGTGCGAAACTTCGCGACCATATTGCGCGGCAGCGGCGGCGGCGAGGAGGAGGTCGAGGTCTCCGCGGTCGGCGCGGGAACGCCGTCGCAGCCGTGCTATGGCTTCAGCCTGCGCACCACCCGTCGCGCCCGCGTCGACATCGCCACGCCGGGCCACGCGCTGCCGCGCTCGGTCGAACAACTCACCGAACTCGTCGGCCGCGTGCCGCTGAAGGACATCGTGCGCGAATCGACCGACCTGATCGAGCGCCTGTGCATCGAGGCGGCGCTGACCTACACGCAGGACAATCGCGCGTCGGCCGCCGAAGTGCTGGGGCTGAGCCGCCAGAGCCTCTATTCGAAGCTTCACCGCCACGGCCTCGGCAATTTGTCGGGGGGTGAGGACGCCGGCTGAAGAATCGTCTGTCCGGTAGCGCCCGGACCGTTCGCGGCAGGTGACCGACTGCCGTGGGCGGAAACGCGCCTAATGTTCCTCAAGAGGCCAGACCTCGACGACGCCGTGAGCGACGGCGCAAGGCGATTTCGAGACCATCTCGATCGCGGCGGCGGTATCGGCGGCTTCGATCAGCGCGAAACCGGCAATCGGCAATGCCGACGACATGAAAGCGGCATCGGTGGTTTGCACGCCGCGTCCATCGGGATTGCGGACTTGTACGGGCGGCCCCGCAATGCCGATGATCGCCCCGCCGCGCTTGAGCGTAGCGTCATGCGCATGGGCGGCATCGCGGACCGCCGGCGCCGTCCGCGCGTACCCGGCTTCATCGCCGTAACCGATGGTCAGGTATTTGGGCATGGGCTTCGCGCCTCCATCCGGCCGCAGCTTGCTTCCGCTGCATCTGCCATAACGCGCGTCGCGCCGGACCGTCGCAGCCGTCGGCGGCGGACGGCGAAGAGCGCTGACGCGCGACGGCAAAACTGCTAGACTGCGGCCATCAGATGGCGGGGGGCAGGCGATGGCACGCAGCTTCTACATGGTCTTTGCGGTCGCCGCCTACGCGGTGTTCTTCGCGACATTCCTCTACCTGATCGCCTTCGTCGGCGATTTCGGCCTGATCGCGCACGGCGTCGATCATGGTCCCGCCGCCGCGCCCGCCGTCGCCGCCGCGATCGACCTCGGGCTGATCGCGCTGTTCGGCATCCAGCACAGCGTCATGGCGCGGCAAGGGTTCAAGCGTGCGCTGGCGGGCACCGTGCCACCGCCTGTCGAGCGCAGCGTCTATGTGCTGGCGTCGAGTGTCGTGCTGATCACGCTGTTCAGCTTCTGGCATCCGCTGCCCGCACTGGTCTGGCACGTCGAGGGGCCGCTGGCGTGGCTGCTCTGGGCGCTCTTCGGTCTCGGGTGGGGCATCGTGCTGCTCAGCACCTATTTGATCAATCATTTCGAGCTGTTCGGGCTGCAGCAGGCTTGGTTCGCGCTGCGCGACCGGGCCGCCGCGGCGCCGCGCTTCCGCCAGCCATTGTTCTACCGCGTCGTTCGCCACCCGCTCTACAGTGGCTTCGTCATCGCCTTCTGGGCGACGCCGTCGATGAGCCTCGGCCACCTGCTGCTCGCCGCCGGCATGACAGCCTATATCGTCGTCGCGATCCGCTATGAGGCGCGCGACCTCGTCGCATTGTTCGGCACCGACTACGAAGCCTATCGGCGGAATGTCGGAATGCTGACACCGCGCCTGCGCGGGCGGGGCTGAGAGTGTCCAACCCGCTTGACGCTCCAATCCGTCACGAATAGCTTTCGTGCATGGTCCGCTCGCTCGCCACCACCGCCCCGTCGGTACCCGCCCCGCGTGACATTCTCGAACTCTTGAAGCCGGTTACCTGGTTTCCGCCGATGTGGGCGTTCATGTGCGGTGTCGTCTCGTCGGGCGGGTCGTTTCAGGAACGCTGGCCGTTCATGGTGGCGGGGATGCTGCTCGCCGGGCCGCTGGTGTGCGGGACGAGCCAGGCGGTCAACGACTGGTTCGACCGCCATGTCGATGCGATCAACGAGCCGGGGCGGCCGATCCCATCGGGGCGGATTCCG
>CAXTSL010000063.1:2520-6586 GCA_964246975.1 uncultured Sphingomonadaceae bacterium | reverse complement strand
GGCGCTGGGGGCTGTGGATCGCGCTGATCGGATCGGGCGTGTCGCTCGCCGTCGGGGCGGCGATCGGCCCGTGGGTGCTGCTCGCGACCGCCGTCGGCCTCGCCTCGGGCTGGGCCTATAGCGCGCCGCCGGTGCGGCTGAAGCTCAGCGGCTGGTGGGGACCGGCGGCGGTGGCGGTGAGCTATGAGGGGCTGGCGTGGTTCACCGGCGCGTCGGCGATGACCGGCACGCTGCCGGACACGCATATCCTCATCGTCATCGCGCTCTACAGCCTCGGCGCGCACGGCATCATGACCTTGAACGATTTCAAGGCGGTCGAGGGCGACCGGGTGATGGGGGTGCGCTCGCTGCCGGTGACGCTGGGGGTCGAGACCGCCGCGCGGGTCGCGTGCATCGTCATGGCGGCGCCGCAGGTGTCCGTCGCGGTGCTGCTCTACGACTGGGGCCACCCGCGCGCCGCCGTCGTGGTGGTGGCGGTGCTGATCGCGCAACTCGCGTGCATGGTGCGGCTGGTGCGCGACCCGCGCAAATTTGCGCCGTGGTACAACGGCACGGGGGTAACCTTGTACGTCAGCGGCATGCTCGCCGCCGCGTTCGGGCTTGCGGCATGACGCGCGCGGACCTTGGCTGGCCGGGGATCGTCCGTCTGGGGCTCGTGCAGTCGTCGATCGGCGCGATCGTCATGCTCGCGACGTCGCTGCTCAACCGCGTCATGGTCGTCGAATATGCGCTGCCTGCGATGCTCCCTGCCGGTCTCGTCGCGTGGCATTATGCGGTGCAGCTGTCGCGCCCGCGCTGGGGGCACGGCTCGGATCAGGGGGCGCGGCGGACGCCGTGGATCGCGGGCGGTATGGCGATGCTGGCGCTCGGCGCGGTCGGCGCGGCGGACGCGACGCTGATGCTATCGACCCGACCGACCGGCGGCCTGATCCTCGCGCTGCTGGCGTTCAGCGCCATCGGGGCGGGCGTCGGCGCGGCGGGCACCTCGCTGCTCGCGCTGCTGGCGAGCGAGGTCGCCCCCGCGCGCCGGTCGGCGGCGGCGGCGATCACGTGGATCATGATGATCGCGGGCATCGTCGTCACGGCGGGCATCGCGGGCCAATTGATCGACCCGTTCACCCCCGAGCGCCTCGTCGAGGTCGTCGCGGGCGTCGCCCTGACCGCGCTCGGCGTCGCGTGCCTCGCGGTGTGGGGCGTCGAGGGACCGCCGCGCGAGATTCTCCACGGTACGAGAAGCGCGCCGTTCGGGCAGGTGCTGGGCGAGATCTGGGCCGACGACCGGGCGCGGCGCTTCACCATTTTCGTGCTCGTGTCGATGCTGGCTTACAGCGCCCAAGACCTGATCCTCGAACCCTTCGCGGGGTTGCGCTTCGGCTTCACGCCAGGCGAGTCGACGAGCCTGTCGGGGGTGCAGCACGGCGGCGTCCTGGCGGGGATGATCCTCGCAGGTGTCGGCGGCAATGCCTTTACCCGGACCAACGCGTGGATGCGCGGCTGGATCGTCGCGGGGTGCCTTGGCTCGGCGCTCGCGCTTGTCGGTCTCGTGCTTGCGGCCGAGGCCGGGCCGGGCTGGCCGCTGCGCCTCAACGTCGCGACGCTGGGCTTCGCCAACGGCATCTTCGCGGTTGCCGCGATCGGCTCGATGATGGGGCTGGCGGGGGCCGACGGTCCCGGGCGCGAGGGGGTGCGGATGGGCGTCTGGGGCGCGGCGCAAGCCATCGGCTTCGCGTGCGGCGGCTTCCTCGGCGCGGCGGGCGTCGATGCGCTGCGCGCCCTCGGCGGCAACGCGCCGCAGGCTTTCGCACTGGTGTTCGGGGCCGAAGCGGTGCTGTTCGGCGTCGCGGCGATGCTGGCACTCAGGATCGGCATGCTGCCGCGCACAACGACGCAAACGATGATCGGGGCATCGACATGAGCGACTACGAGACCTTCGACGCGGTCGTCGTCGGCGGCGGGCCGTCGGGGGCGACCGCGGCCACCGCGTTGGCGCGCGCGGGCAAGACGGTGCTGCTGCTCGACCGCGCCGGGCGGATCAAGCCGTGCGGCGGCGCGGTGCCGCCGCGCGCCATCCGCGACTTCGCGATTCCCGACCACCTCATCGTCGGCAAGGCGAGCCTCGCGCGGATGATCGCGCCATCGGGCACGACCGTCGACATGCCCGTCGGGGAGGGCACCGTCGGCATGGTCGACCGCGAGCATTTCGACGAGTGGCTGCGCGCCCGCGCGGCCGAGGTCGGGGCCGAGCGCCGCACGGGCACCTTTGAGGCCATCGCGCGCGATGCCGACGGCACCGCGCTCGTCGGCTATCGCCGGTCGCGCGGCGGACCGCTCGAGCAGGTTCGCGCGCGCGCCGTCATCGGCTGCGACGGTGCCCGCTCGCAGGTGGCGCGGCAAAGCCTCAAGGGCGCCGAGCGCATGCCGTGCGTCTTTGCCTACCACGAGGTCGTGGCGTCGCCTGCGGGCGATACCGACGCTTTCGACCGGGCGCGCTGCGATGTCTATTACCAGGGCCGCCTGTCGCCCGATTTCTACGCGTGGATTTTCCCGCACGGCGACACCGCGAGCATTGGCGTCGGCAGCGCCAACAAGGGCTTCGAACTTCGCGGCGCGGTCAAGCAGCTACGCGGCGACACCGGGCTGGCCGGGTGCAAGACGATCCGCAGCGAAGGCGCGCCGATCCCGCTCAAGCCGCTCAAGCGCTGGGACAACGGCCGCGACATCGTCGTCGCGGGCGATGCGGCGGGCGTCGTCGCCCCGGCGTCGGGCGAGGGCATCTATTACGCCATGGCGTGCGGCGAGCTGGCGGCGAACGCCGTCGGGGTGTTCCTCGCGACGGGCCAGGCGAGCGCGCTCAAGGCGGCGCGTCGCGACTTCATGCGCGCCCACGGCACGGTGTTCCGCGTGCTGGGGATCATGCAGTATTTCTGGTATTCGAGCGACAAGCGCCGCGAGCGCTTCGTCAAGATGTGCCGCGATCCCGACGTCCAGCGGCTGACGTGGGAAGCGTACATGAACAAGGCGCTCGTCCGGCGCGATCCGATGGCGCACGTCCGCATCTTCGTGAAGGACACGGTCCACCTCCTGCGCTCGATCGGCAAGCCCGCGCCTGCGGCGTGATGGCGTGGTTCTTCGCCAGCGGCCACGCGGTCGACCTAGTGCTCGGCGTGCTGGCGGTCGAGGCGGTATGGCTGTGGTCGCGCGGGCGGCGGTACGCCCTGCCCGCGCTGCTGCCGGGGGCGCTCATCCTGCTTGGACTTCGCGCCGCGCTGACCGGAGCGGGATGGCAGATCGTGGCGCTGTGGCTGGCGCTGTCGTTCCCGGCGCATGTCTTCGACCTGCGTCGGCGGCTGGCGAAGCGCTGAACTTTCTGCTCCCTCCCCTCTCTCGGTTCGCGAAGACGCTTACCGGGAGGGGAGGGGGAAACGGCCCCTTACTGCGTCTTGAGATACGCGATCACGTCGGCGCGGTCCTGCGGCTTCTTGAGGCCCGCGAACGACATCTTGGTGCCCGGCACGGTGGCGCGCGGCGTTTCGAGGTACTGGAACAGCTCGGCTTCGGTCCAGACGATGCCGCTGCCCTTGTTCGCCGCCGAATAGTTGAAGTTCGGCACGGTCCCCGCCTTGCGGCCGACGACGGCGTGGAGCGACGGCCCGATGCGGTTCACACCGGCGGTCGTGACGTGGCAGGTCTTGCACTGGATAAAGACCTTCTGCCCGTTGGCGGCGTTGCCCGTCAGCTTGGCATAAGCGGCGGCATTGGCGGGCGTCGGCCCCGGCACGGCGGCGGCAGGGACGGCAACCGCCGCAGCGATCAGCATGGCGGCGGCAAAACGGAACTCGGTCATTCGTCTCTCCCCAAAAAGCGGTCGATTCAGCACCGCCGGACCTTACACAATCGCAAGTGTGCCGCAATGTTCCTGAACCGGGGCGAAACGGCGCAGGGGTACGGCGATATCGGCCTACCGCCCCGGCAGCGCCGCCACCGGCGGCATCGCGGCGGCGGTCTCCTCGAGCGTCGTCAGCCCGCGCTGGCCGGCCTGAAAGCGCGCTGCCGCTGCGAGCCATGC
>CAXTSL010000063.1:0-2510 GCA_964246975.1 uncultured Sphingomonadaceae bacterium | reverse complement strand
CGGCGGTCGCAGCGGTGCGCGGCAGGGCGGCGACAGCCGCAGCAGCGCGTACCGCGTCGCCACTCGCCAGCGCGACATCGGCGCGGGCGAGGGGGTCGCCGCCGGTCGGCGTGCGGGTACGGACCTCGACGACGCTGGCAAGGCCTGCAGTCAGGCTGTCCCACCAACCCTTGTCTGAAGCGGCACCGCCGCGCAGCGACGCTAGACCGGCGCGGAGCGACGCCAGCGTCACCGGCGCGGCGCCGAGTGCGGCGACCTGCTCGACCGCGACTGCGGCAGGCGTTCCGGCGCGCTGACCGAACAAAGTGCGGAGCGGCGACGCCAGCCCCGGCGACCAGACCCCCTTATCGAGCGCGCGGCGCGCCGCGAGCACTGCGAGCGCCCCCTGCGCGCGGTCGGCGTCGGCGCGCGCCGCCTGCAAGGTGAGGACGGTCTGCCCGGCGCTGGCATCGACGCGCCCGGTCAGCGCCGCGACACCGCCCGTCAGCGTGTCGATGCGCGCCGTCGCGGCGCTGGTGCCGCGCTCGACCCCGTCGAGGCGGGCTTCGAGCGCCGCGACGCGCTCGTTGGCCTGGGTGCCGGGGGCGGGCGCGACGAGGCGCTGCGGCGGGCGCGCCTCGACGGCGCGCAGGCGGGCGTCGAGCGCGGCGAGCTGGGCGCGGGTCGCGGCGAGGTCGGGGGCGGCACCGTCGACGCGGTCGAAGCCGGGCAGCTGGCTGCGGACGCTGCGCTCGAACCACGGATTCGCGATCAGGCCGAGCGCGAAGACGAACAGCATCGCCGCGAGCACCCACGGCACCACCGGGCGGGCGGGGCGCGGGGTCATCGGGATCGGCCGCCCGCCGAGGCGCGCGCGCAGGCGTTCGGTCGCATCCTGCGGCTCGGCGTCGGTCGAATCCATTTGCGCTCCCGTCGGTTCAGCGGGGCCTTTCGCACGTCAGGCCGGTCGCCGCAAAGAGGGCGTCCTCGGTCGGCACGTCGGCAACCGCGACGCTGCGCCAGCCGGAGCCTGCGGCGGCGGCGACAGCGAGGCTGAGAACGCCGATGGCCCGCGTCGAACGGTCGAGGTCGGCCGCATCGACGAGCGCGGCGAAGTGGCGGGCGGTGCGTGCCGAATAGAGCAGGGTGAGGTCGGCGGTCGCGGCGGCGGCGGGGAGGGCGGGCGCGAGGTCGGTGGTGTAGATTTCGCATGCGCCGACGGTCAGGCCGGGGGGGACGGCGGCGGCGCTGCGCTCGGGAGCGGTGAGGTGGAGGAGGCGCGCGATGCCGTCGGCGCCGGCGCGGGCGAACAGGCGGCTCGCGTCGTCGTCGCTGGTCCGCACGTCGGTGAAGCCGGCGGTGTGCGCCGCGTCGGCGGTCGCGGTACCGACGGCATAGGCGGGCAGCCCGGTCAGTCCGGCGAGGCCCGCGCCACCGAGTCCGGGCGCGAGCGCGGAAGTGAAGGCGACGGCCTGCCAGTCGCCCGGCGGAACGCGCCAGTCGAGCGCGTGCGGGGCCATCAGCGGCACGACAATGGGGTCGTGCCCCAGTGCCGTCAGCCGCGCGGCGGTGCGCGACGCGGCGGGTTCGGGTCGGGTGACAAGGACGCGCACTTCGGCCCTATGCAAAGAGGGACAGGAGTTTCATCCCCCGAACTGCGCGCGCAGCCCCGCACTTGCCCGCGCCAGCAGGTCCGCCGCGAGCGCCTGCACCGCCGCCAGCGCGCCGTCGCTTGCCGCCCGGGTCGAGCCGTGCACCCGCTCCGACCCGTCGGCGGCGATCAGCTCGCCATCGAAGGTCATGCGGTCCCCCGACACCAGCGCCAGTGCCGCAACGGGCGAATGGCAGTCGGCCTGCAGCGCCGCAAGGAAGCCGCGTTCGAGCACCACCGCCGCGTGGGTGTCGGCATCGTCGATCATCGCCACCGCCGCCGTCACGCCCGCGTCGCCCGCGCGCACCGCGATGCCGACCGCGCCCTGTGCCGGGGCGGGCAGCCAGTCGTCGATCTCGAGCGCGACGCCCGCCTCGATGCCGAGCCGGTCGAGGCCGGCGGAGGCGAGCAGGGTCGCGTCGAAGTCGCCCTGCGCGATGCGTGCCAGCCGCGTTGCGACATTGCCGCGCAGCATTTCGATGCAAAGGTCGGGGCGGACGCTGAGCAGTTGCGCGGCGCGGCGTGGGCTCGACGTGCCGACGCGCGCCCCCGGCGGCAGGCTGGCCAGCGAAGTCGCGCCGATGAGCCGGTCGCGGACATCGGCGCGTGGCAGCATCGCCGCCAGCGCGACGCCCGCGTTGAGGCCGGTCTCGACATCCTTCATCGAATGGACGGCCAAGTCGATGCGCCCGTCGATGAGCGCGGCATCGAGTTCCTTGGTCCACAGCGCCTTGCCGCCGATTTCGGCCAAGGGACGATCCTGCACCCGGTCGCCGGTCGTGCTGATGACGACGATGTTGCATTGCGTGCCCGTTGCGGCGAGCGCGGCGGCGACCATGCGCGCCTGCGCCAGCGCCAGCGGCGAGCCGCGCGTGCCGAG